>JBAPYG010000490.1:0-5959 GCA_049284615.1 Acidimicrobiia bacterium | reverse complement strand
GTGGCGACTGGGGCGTTTGCGTGCACCACTCGGCCTTCGGGGATCGCATCCACCTCGACCGCCGAGAGGTTGCCGTTCTCGGATAGCCATTCGAGGAACCCGGAGTCGAATCGGGGACGACCCGATGAGGTCCGCTGGGAAGCCATCAGATCGAGATCTTCCTGCTCGAACCTGACCTCCTCCATCCAGGTCAGGAGCCAACCGAGCCCCGCCGTGATGCAGTAGCCCGCCTGATGATTCCCATAGTCCGGGTAATGCCGGAAGAAGTAGTCGAACTGCGCCGGGCGATCGGCGAGACCTTCCTTCCAATACACCTGGGCCATGGCGAGTTGGTATTGGTCGGTTCCGAGAATCCCGCCAAAACGATCATGGGCACCCATGCCGCCAATCATGGCAGGCGGTCAGTGACTGATGACTATCCCTTCGAGGGGGGCGAGCGCAACCTCAGAGCGACAACGACCGGAGCGTTTCCTGTCGGCGGTGGAGAACACGATCTCGCCACGTCCTACCTCGATGCTTCGTGGCTCCTCGACGAAGTTGAGGACCACCGTCATGGTCTCGGTGTCGGACTCACGTCGATAGGCGAAGACTTCGTCGGTCGAGGACGGGTGCGTCAGGAACGAGCCCAGATGGAGCGCCGAATGTTCCTTGCGAAGACGGAGTAGTCGGCGGTACAGGTTGAGGATGGAGTCGGGGTCGTCGAGCTCTGAGGCGACATTGACCGTTCCGTAACCGGGACCTATGGGCAGCCAAGGCACCGTCGCTGGGGGGCTGAAGCCCGCATTGTCGTCGGCATTCCATTGCATGGGGGTCCGGGCTCCGTCACGGCTCAGCCATTCGACGCTCTCGCCCCAGGGGTCGCGGGCCTTGGCTTCTGAGATGGCGACTTGATGCATGCTCAACTCGTCCCCGTAGTAGAGAAATGGGGAGCCACGCAGTGAGAGGAGCAGGAGTGCGGCCAGTGGAACGTGTCCCTCGGGCAGACGAGTCGCCATTCTGATCTCGTCGTGGTTGCCCAGCGTCCAGTTGGTCCAGCCCCCCACCGGCACGTTCCAGAGGACGGCCTCGATGACGGCTCGCAGGGATGGCACATTCCATTCGGCGGTCATGAGCTGGAAGTTGAACGGCATGTGCAGCTGATCGAAGTTCTCGCCGTAGTACGACGCCCACTCCGGGAGGTCGAAGATGTGGATCTCGCCGACGGTGAGGATGTCGCGGTCTGCCGAGTCGGTGACTATCCGTAGTTGGCGATGGATCTCGTGGGCGTCGGGATGTCCAAAGTCGTAGAGGTGTATGAGGCTGTCGTACTCACCCATGTCCTTGTAGGGGCGTGCGTAGTCGGGAGGTGCCGGTGGATCGTCCCTCTCTTCGGGGTCCTTCATGATCTGATGCGCCGCATCCACACGAAACCCATCGACCCCCATGTCGAGCCAGAAGCGGGCCACGTCGAACATGGCCTCGACGACCTCGGGGTTCCGCCAGTTCAGATCGGGCTGTTCGCTCAGATACGTGTGCCGATACCACTGTTCGGTGGTCTCGTCATACGTCCACGCCGGTCCGCTGAAGACACTGATCCAGTTGGTCGGTGGGCCACCGCCACGGCCATCTCGCCATACGTACCAATCGCGTTTGGGGTTGTCCCTGCTGGACTTCGACTCGACGAACCATGGATGCTCGTCAGAGGTGTGGTTGATGACATAGTCGACCACGACCTTCAGCCCTCGGTCATGGCACCCGTCGATCAACCGGTGGGCATCTTCGAGGTCGCCGAACAAGGGGTCGACATCGGTGTGGTCGGAGACGTCGTAACCCCAGTCCTTCATCGGGCTCTTGTAGAACGGTGACAGCCAGATCGCGTCGATACCGAGTGTCCCGGAGAGATAGTCGAGATGCGAGATGATCCCGTTGAGATCGCCGTACGAGTCCCCGTTCGAATCCGCGAAGCTGAGCGGATAGATCTGATAGAAGACGGCGTGCTTCCACCACGTGCTGTTCGAGGTCCTCACCATCAGGATGACGCTAGGGCGGCAACCTCCAGTAGTTCAACGACCTCGGAGACATCGGCGACCCGGAACCTTGCGGCCGACGGCCCGGTCCCAACCTTTATACCGACATCGTCGGGATGGAGGACAGCGAACACCGTCTCGTCCGTGGCATCGTCACCGATGTAGATCACGCCGTCGGCCGTGTCGGCCAGTTCCCGGATGGCATCGCCTTTCGTCCGGTTCGCCACGGTCAACTCGAGGACTTCCTTGCCTCGGAGGAGAGTGGTTTCGGGATGCTCGGCTGCCCAGATGCGGATGCTCTCTGCGGCTTCGCGCTTCTCCTCGTCGGTGAGACGTCGCGTGTGGAATGTCACACTGCTCGCCTTCGTCTCGATCACCGCATCGCTTTCCCCGCGAAGCACTTCGAAGAAGCGGGTCGCGTCTGCGACGATTGGGCTCGGAGGCCTCTCCGCACCGGTGTCGTTGCCGTGCTCACCTATGAGGGTCACCCCTGGCACGGGGCCGAGTCGCTTGGCCAGGTCGCGGTGCGCCCTGCCTGAGACGACCACGACCGTGATGTTCGGTCTGCCGGCCAGTGCAGCCAGCAGCTCCACGCCGCGCTCGTTGGGCACCGAGTCGGCGGGATCCTCGACCAACGGGGCGAGCGTCCCGTCGAAGTCGATGCCGAGGAGGACGCGGCCACGGGTCACCACTCGGCGCACCGCCTCTGCCGGTGTCAAAGGTCCAGGGCCCCTAGGCAGCGGTCGGCCCACCAGAAGACATCATGTGCCCCGACCGAGCGCCGGAGAGCCTTCATCGGCTTGTTGCCCTTCACCGAAGCCGTCTCGATCGCATCGGCAAGGGTGCGGGCCAGGGCTTCGAGATCGTACGGATTGACCAGGTAGGCCTGTTGGAGCTCCTCGGCCGCCCCGGCGAACTCGGAGAGTATGAGAGCCCCGGTGCTGTCGAAACGGGTGGCGACGTACTCCTTGGCCACCAAGTTCATCCCGTCACGCAGCGGTGTGACGAACATCACGTCGGCGGCGCGGTAGTAGGCGACGAGCTCTTCGATCGGGACGGATCGATACAGGTAGTGGATCGGAGGTCGGCCGACCTCCGCGAAATCGCCATTGATCCGACCGACGAGCCCCTCTATGTCGGCACGAATCTGTTGGTACTCCTCGACGTCTTCACGACTGGGGACGGCGATCTGGACAAATGTCACTTTGCCGATCAACTCCGGTCGATGCTCGAAGAGTGTTTGCAGCGCCCGCATGCGGAGGTCGATCCCCTTTGTGTAGTCGAGACGATCCACACCCAGGATCACGACGTCCGGGTCGCCCAGCTGGGAGCGGATCCGGGCTGCAGCCTTGGCCGTCTCGGCCGACATCGACAATCCGTCGAACACGCTGGTGTCGATGCCGATTGGTGCCACCTGGAGGATCACCGTCCGCTCCTGCCACTCGAGTCTGGTCGACGAGCCACTCGCCCCGGCAAGCCGGCGGGCGGCAACGGCGAAATTCGTCCGACTCGAGCGAGATTGGAATGCCAGCACATCGGCCCCTAGAAGCCCTTCGAGGACCTGTCTTCTCCATGGGAGCTTGGCGAACAGCTCGACCGGTGGGAAAGGAATGTGCAGATAGAACCCGATTCGGTGAACGGAGGTCAGGTCCCTGATCATCTGCGGAACGAGTTGCAACTGGTAGTCCTGGACCCAGGCCACATCCTCGGGGCCGACCTCCTTGGCGGCGATCTCGGCAAAGCGCTGGTTGACCGACTGATACGGGCGCCACCAATGGCGATGGAACTGGGGGGCGCGCACTGAGTCGTGATACAGCGGCCAAAGGGTGCCGTTGCAGAATCCCACGTAGAAATCTTCGTACTCCCGTTGACTGAGCGTGACGGGGACCTGGTTGATGCCAGAGTGAACGAAGGGCTCGAACTCCTCTTCGGACATGCCGCTCCACCCGACCCAGCTGCCATTCGACCGCTGCAATATGGGAGTCAGTGCCGAGACGAGGCCCCCAGGGCTGGTACGCCACTCGTCGGCCTCACCGTCGTACGCGATCGGGAGGCGATTGGCGACGACCACGACTCGACGTTGGGAAGCATTCACCGAGCCAACCTATCGCATGGAGTCGCACACCCGTCATACCCCGCGGGTAGCGTTGCGCCAAACATGAGCGGACCCGTAGAGGAGCCCGACCGGCAATCGGTCGATTTCGGGATCAGCGCGATCGAGGTCAAGGAAGGTCGCTCCACCCGAATCGGTGAGATGAGGATCATGCGCGTCCTCCCCACCAAGAGACGTCGCACCATCGGACCATGGTGCTTCGTCGACCTCATGAGCCCCGACGACGTCGAGCGGCCACCACCCCTCGAGATCGGACCGCATCCGCATATCGGTCTCGCCACCGTCACCTGGCTGTTCGATGGTTCTGTCCTCCATTCCGACTCGTTGGGAGGCGAACAGCCGATAAGACCCGGTGAGCTCAACCTGATGACCTCCGGAAGTGGCATCGCGCATGCCGAGGAGGGTCTCGAGACCTCGTCTGCATCGGACACGGGCGGGGTGATGGGTGTCCAGATGTGGCTAGCTCAGCCGGAGCGGACCAGACACGGTTCCTCTCGATTCCAGCACCTGACCGACCTGCCCGAGATCGAGGTCGATCGCGGCGTGGCCAGGATCCTCATCGGCGAGTTCGATGGCCACCGATCGCCGGCGGGGTTCGACCATCCCACCGTCGGGCTGGATGTCACCCTCGATGACCGCATCGCGATGAGAACCAACCCGCGTTTCGAGTACGGCATCGTGCCCATCGATCGCCCGCTGAAGGTCGACGACTCGATCGTCGAGCCGGGGGCCCTCGCATTGGTGCCAACGGGATTCGACGAGATCCACGTCGAAACGAGAGGTGGGCAAGGCCGTCTGATGATGCTCGGAGGCGTTCCTCTCGGCGAGGAGGTGAAGATGTGGTGGAACTTCGTGGCGCGAAGCAACGAGGAGATAACAGAGGCCTGGAGAGACTGGCGTGACCACAACACCGAGAGGTTTGGCGCCGTGCCATCGGGTCTGCCCCGCATCGAGGCACCGCGACCGCCGTGGGTGGCGGAGGACGACTCATAGTTTTCGAGCCTGGGCAGTTCGGGCAATACTGACCCTCGATGTCGGCAGGAGGCAGCACTAGAGCGATCATCGCCGCCATGGCGGCGAACGCCGGGATCGCCGTGGCGAAGTTCGTTGCATATCTGGTGACCGGATCGGCGTCGATGTTGGCGGAGTCGATCCACTCTGTCGCCGACACATCGAATCAGGGCCTGTTGTTGCTGGGCGGTCATCGGGCCAAGAAGGCAGCTGACGAGCAGCACCAGTTCGGCTATGGCAGAGAGCGCTACTTCTGGGCCTTCATCGTTGCGATGGTCCTGTTCGCACTGGGAGGTCTGTTTTCGATCTTCGAGGGAATCGAGAAGATCACCCATCCCCACGAGCTCGAGTCGGTGGGTTGGGCGATCGGTGTACTCCTCTTCGCCATGGTCGCTGAGGGGCTCAGCTTTCGCACCGCGATCCGCGAATCCCGCCCCCAGAAGGGCAAACGATCATGGTGGCAGTTCATTCGGCGGTCTCGTTCCCCCGAACTTCCCGTCGTTCTCCTCGAGGATGCTGGAGCTTTGATCGGGCTCGTCCTGGCCCTGGCGGGTGTTGGTCTCACCGCCGTCACCGGTGACGCTCTTTGGGACGGTCTCGGCACTCTGTGCATCGGGGTCTTGCTGGTCGTCATCGCAGTCACGTTGACCGTCGAGATGAAGTCGCTCTTGATCGGGGAATCGGCTCTGAGAGAGCACATCGCCGCCCTTCTGGCTGCCGTCGAGGATGTCGACTCGGTCAAACGCGTGCTCGACTTCAAGACACAGCACATTGGCCCGGAGGAACTGCTCGTCGCCGGAAAGATCGAGTTCGAGACTTCGCTCACGAC
>JBAPYG010000489.1:0-7789 GCA_049284615.1 Acidimicrobiia bacterium | reverse complement strand
GCACCAGAGGGGGCAGATACCCTTCGAAGACATGGGCCCTGATCTCTACGACGCCGTCGAGGACGCGGTCGAAGGGCCTTCGGCATACGAATCGTACGAGGCTTCACGGTTTGCCCGGGAGCGCGCCACTCTCGTCGAGGCGCCCTTCACGTTCCAGCTGGAGCCCGGGTACCGCGTACGGGGTCGCATCGACGCCATCTACGTCGACGGCGAGCACTGGGAAGTGGTCGACTTCAAGAGTGGTCGCCCCAAGGAGGACCCGTCTCGAATCGTGCAGCTGGAGGCCTATGCCGTGGCTGTTCGCGACGTCGATTTCTCGGTGGCCAAGCCAGGGACAGTCGATGTGACCTTTGCCTATCTCGGTGGAGGGCTCGAGGAGGTCACCAACCGGGCCGACGCGGCCTGGGTGGCCGATGCCCGAGATCATCTCCAGAAACTGGTGGATGCGATCCGCGCCGAGGAGTTCACCCCTCGACCCGGCGATTGGTGCCGGAGCTGTGACTTCCTGAGATTCTGTGAGCCGGGCCTGATGGAGGTCTCCGGATGACGGTTCTCGCCGGTCTGGCCGGCTATCTCATCGGATCGATTCCGACGGCGAGCATGCTGGGACATCTGATGGGTGTTCACCTGCGCAAGGACGGTTCCGGTAACCCGGGGACCAAGAACGCCCTCGCGATTCGTGGTCCCTCCCTCGCCGCCATCGTGTTGCTCATCGAGGCAGCCAAGGGGTTTGGGGCAGTCTGGCTGGGATGGGCCTTGGCCGGGGACCCCGGTGCCGTTGCGGCCGCCATCACTGCGGTGGCGGGCAACGTCTACAACATCTGGTATCGCTTCGAAGGGGGCAAGGGGCTGGGCATCTCATTGGGGATCCTGGCCGGTGTCTGGCCCACGGTCCTCCCGGTGATGGTGGTGGTGATCGTCACGACGGTCCTCCTCACCCGTTCGGCGGGGCTGGCGGCTCTGGCCACCATGGCGGGCTTCATCGTCTCTGCAATCGTCTGGACTGCATTGGGGTTGCCAACCGGTGGCGTGGCGACCGGAGCCGGGCTCATCGCCCTGGCGATCGGCATGACCGCCGTGTTGATCTGGAAGCACTGGCGCGATTCACCACTCAACCCAGCTTGGAGTTCCGAACAGAGAACACCAGCGTGACCGGGCCCTCGTTCACGAGGTCGACCTCCATTTCGGCACCGAAGACACCGGAGCCGGTCTCGATCCCATGTCTGCGAAACTCATCGATCATCTCAGCGATCAGGGGCGCAGCGAGCTCCGGGTCGGCGGCGCCGGTGAACGATGGGCGCCGGCCCCGTCGCAGGTCGCCGACCAATGTGAATTGGCTGACGACCAGGATCGAGCCCCCGACATCGCCGATCCCGAGGTTCATCCTCCCCGACTCGTCGGGGAACACTCGAAGTCCGACGATCTTCTCCACCGCCACGCGGATGTCCGCCGACACGTCGCCGTCCTCGATGCCGACCAGCAGTAGATAACCCCTGCCGATCTCGTCGACGGTCTCCCCGTCGACCATCACGCCGGCACGGCCGACACGCTGCAGCACGACTCTCACGGGGCGAGATTCTGGCAGTCAATAGAGTGGGGGCGTGTCCCGACGGCGCTCAACCGACCACGACCTCCTCCATGGCCCCGAGGGTGCCGATGTGACCTATCTCCTCGACGCGGCCACCGATTACGAGGCCAGGCTGCTGAACGACTGGTTGAGCCAGTCGGTCGCAGACCCTGAGATACGTCGACTCAAGTCGTCACGCCGACGTCAGACGACACTGGCCGACGACCTGATGATGCCCATTCACTCAGAGCCGAACCGGTTCCTCATACCGGTCCGCGTGCTTTGGATGGCACCCGACAAGGGTGGTCGTCGCTCGGTGGGCTGGTCCGACGCCTTCAAGCCGGGTGACCCCCGCGACCCGCGCGGACTTCGTGCTCGCTACATCCGCATGTTCCACCCGAGACGGGTGAAGCTGATCGCGGCCACAGGGGCCTATGCCGTCGACCTCGAGACGAGCTACGAGGAGTCGGACGAGATCGACGGTCTCACCGCATTCGTCACCCGGAGGGCCTGGCGCACGCTGGACAAGGTGGAGCGCTCCCTGCGAGGCAACCGGTACAAGATCCCGCGATTCGTGCCGGAGGCCATACTGTCACGCGGGCAGTTCAATCTCGCCCTCGAGGTCCACGCCCGGGAGCACGGTCTCGACCAGTCCGAGACGAGACACGAGGCGGAGCGCTATCTCAAGGAGATCGCCGCGACCCACAGCCCGTATGTGATCGACCTGATCGCCAACGGCATTCACAGGCTCTACCGCCAGGGCTACGGAGCGATCCGATATGCCGATGACGAGGTCCGGCGTGTCGCCGCCCTGGGCAACGAGCAGCCCGTGGTGTTCCTACCCTCGCACCGCTCGAACCTCGATCGTCTCAGCCTTCAGTTCCTCCTGTGGGAGAACGACCTGCCCCCCAACCACACGGCGGGCGGCATCAACCTGAACTTCTTCCCGATCGGCCCCCTGCTGCGCCGCACAGGTGTCTTCTTCATACGTCGCTCCTTCCGGGACAACGAGCTCTACAAGATCGTCCTCAGGGCATACATCGACTACCTGATCGAGAAGAGGTTCCCGCTGGAGTGGTACATGGAGGGTGGCCGCTCCCGCACGGGACGTCTCAACCCCCCCAGGTTCGGCCTGCTCCATTACGTGGTCGACTCCCTGCGCCGCGGGAAGAGCGAAGACGTGATGCTGATCCCGGTCTCGATTGCATACGACCAGATCCAGGACGTGCCCGACTATGCGCGCGAGGCCCAGGGCAAGGGCAAGGAGAGCGAGTCCATCGGCTGGTTGTTGAGGGCGATCCGGTCGTTGCGGCGCCGCTACGGGAACATATACGTGACCTTTGGCGAAGCAGTTTCGGTGAGATCGATGATGGAGGGGATCGAGGACGGGGACGAGGAGTCGGTGGGCCTTCGCAAGATCGCCTTCGAGGTGATGTATCGCATCGGCCGGGTGACCCCCACGACGCCCACCGCCGTCGTGTCGATAGCCCTGTTGGCAGCGAGGGGAAAGGCGCGGACCTCCCCGGAGCTCGCCGAGGAGTGTGCCCGACTGGTCGACTTCATCCAGGCCCGACGACTGCCCACCTCCGAGACGCTCGACGTGGCCGACCCCGCCACCGTCACCAACATCCTCGACTGGCTGGGTGAGCATGGAAATGTCTCCAGCCACGAGGCGGTGGGGAGACGGGTCTTCTGGCTCGACGACGAGCAGATGATTCGCATCTCGTACTACCGCAATGTCGTGGTCCACAACTTCGTCAACCGGGCAATCGCCGAAGTGGCGCTCACCGGCATGATCGACACCGGGGAGAGAGGCTTGGATGCCATTCACGGCCGGATGCTGGCTCTCCGTGATCTCCTCAAGTTCGAGTTCTTCTTCCCCGAGAAGGAGGAGTTCCTGACCCGGTTGTCCGACGACATCGAGATCGACGTGCCCGGCTGGTCGGGTCTGCTCAGCACCGTCGGGCCACTGGGGATCCTGGCCAAGATGGGCGAGCCGGTTGCCTTCTGGGCGCTGCTTCCGTTCCTGGACGCCTACCAGATCGTCGGTGACGAGCTGGAGACATTGGACTCCCCGTTCGACGAGAAGAGGTTCCTCAGCGCCTGTCTGGCGCGAGCCCGGTTGTACCGGATCGAAGAACGCCTCTTCTCGGGTGAGAGTGCCAGCCAGGTCATGTTCAAGTCGGCTCTCGCCCTGGCCAGGAATCGGGGGCTCCTCGAGGACTCCCCCGGCGTTGCGGGACGCCGAGCCGAGTTCGCCGCCGAGTTCCGGACCACCCGCGACCTGGCGGCCGAGGGTATCTGAGCTCTCAGCTGCGGTCCCAGCGCCGTTTGGCGCGGGCGATCATCTCCGCAGAGGACATGGGACGGGAACCGACATCGTCATCTGCGGGCAACTCGGCGACCTCATCCACGACGTCGTTCCCGGCGAGGAAGATCTTCTCGAGGACGTCCTCCCTGGGCTCCTCCAGAGGCTCGGGTGTCGGCACGGGCATCGGGTCGGGAGAAGGTGGCGGGGGCCGAGCAGGCTGCGTCTCGGGGGGACGTGGCGCCGGCCGTTGCGGGCGACGCTCCGTGTTCAAGATGCGCTGTGGCGCCGGCTCCGGCTCGGCTTCGGTCTCCCGGGGGGCATTGCGCTCGGCCTGGACCCTGAGGAGGCGCGATACGAAGACGAGGATCACCCCCGGGAGGAAGTTGATCCCGTCGGGCAGACCGACCACCGGTCCAAAGAACCCGACTGCCACCCAGATCCATCCCACGACCTGGAGCACGCGACCCAATGCTGCCATGCGGTCATTCAACCATCATGGACGGGTGATGGCCACGCGCAGACGCCAGGACGCCAGGGCGAACAGGACCACGGCGTAGAGGGTCAGAACGCCGAGCTGGGGCAGTATGTCGATCGTGTTGCCACCATGCCGCACCAGCTCGGCGAAGGCATCGAGGGCCCAGGCATGTGGAGTGATGTGCGCCAGGGTCTGCATCGTGGGGGAGAACAACTCGGCAGGGAACATGGCGCCGCCCAGGGCTGCGAGGCCGAGGGCCACGATCACGCCGATCCCCGAGGCCTGCTGATCGTTGCTGAACACCGAGCCCATCAACATCCCGGCCCCAGCCCCGACCGCAGAGAAGACGAGCAGTATCAGGATCGCACCGAGCGGGTCGCCCCAGTTCACCGAGAACATGATGAGGGTGATGACCATCACGTAGACCCCTTGCAGGAGAGCAGTGCCGAGCCGACCCAGCGATTCGCCCAGCACGATGGACGAGATCGACGTCGGGGTCGACAGCATCCTCTTGCTGATCCCCAATTGCCTCGTCAGGATCAGGGCCGATGACCCGGCCAAAGCCGTGAGGAACACGAAGAGCACCAATTGTGAGGACGCGCCGAGGTCGAACTGCCCGAGCGTGTCGGGAAATAGCGCTTCACCCACCGCAGTCACCTCAACGTCGATGGGAATGATCGCGCCCACCGCTTGGATGGCGACTTCTCGCGCCTGTTCGAAGTCGGAGCCGGTCTCGGCGGCGGCGAACTGGGCCGCTCCCACAGCAGCCATCGTCTCGGCGATGGCGGCCGACGTGATGCTCTGCAGTTGGGCGCCTGAGCCGTCGGGACGACTCAGATAGCCGATCTCCACGGTCTCACCGGTGGTCACCGTGTCGTCCATGTCGGCAGGCAGGAACACGCCCGCTTGCACTTCCCCACGTTCCACGGCGCCGATCAGCTCGTCGGAGACGGCATAGCCGGTCACATCGAGACGCTCCTCACTCACGATGGCGTCGACGATCTGGCTGGAAAGCATTCCGTCATCTGCCCGATGGATCCCCAGGGCCGGTTTGACGCCACCCCCGAACTGCAGGCCGACCAGGAGGACGATGGCGATCGGAAAGATGAAGACGAAGAAGATGTTGGACCGCTCCCGCATCATCCGCCTCAAGTTGACGGTGGCGATGGCCAGAGGCTTCATCTCACCCACCTTCTCTTCAGGAGGGCGAAGGCGATGGCCCCTGTGACGAGGGCGATGACCATGATGCCCCCGGCGGCGGGCAACACCGCCGTCCACGGCGCACCCGAGCTCAGGTCGGCGAGGCCACGCAAGAACCACGCGTGTGGCGTTATGTAAGTGAGCTTGGCCAGGAAGGTCCCGCTGGACCCGATCGGAAAGAACGTCCCGCCCAGCATGCCCATGATCACGGCGATGATGGCCCCGAGATTGCCGGCACCCTCGGGCGTCTTGGCCGAGGCGGCGACCAGGCCCATTATCCCGACGGCCGAGAGCACCGCGGCGACGACGAGGACCGCCACTCCGAGCGGGGCCCCCCAGTCCGCGCCCATCAAGAAGGGCAGTGAGGTGGCGACCACGAGGACCGTCATCGAGATCACGCCGAGGGCGAACGAGAGAAGACCCTTGCCGGCGATCACCGATCCCCTGGGTATCGGGGCCGCCATCAACCTGGCGAGTGTTCCCTCCCGATCTTCCTCCAGAAGACCGGTGACGCCGAACTGGACGGTGAAGAAGAGGAAGAAGATCGCCATGCCGGCTGCGAAATACGTCGAGGCATCGAGCTGCTTGCTCACTGCGGAGATGTCATCGATCACGAAGCTGTTGGCCGCCGTCGACGGGCTCGCCGACAGCGACCCGACGAACTCGGGGGTGACCGGGGTCCCTTCGAGGGTCGCCGTGGTGGCCACTGCCAGTTGACTGGTGCCCACGCCCGAAGCGAACTGCTCGGCGAAGGAGGCGGCGATCTGTGTCGAAGTCGGCGCATCGATGTCCCCGACGATTCGTATCGTCGTGGCCCCGTTGGAGGCGACAGCCTGACCGAACCCGGAGGGCATCACGAAGTAGGCGTCGATGTCACCGTCGGCGATCGCCGAGTCGGCCCCATCGACGTCGGCAAACACCTGCAGAGACAGGATCTCCTCCTCCTCCGCGCCCTCGAGGACCGAGCCGAAGACACCTGAGATCTCGGAGCCGTCGAGATCCACGAGACCGTACTCGAGTCCGAGGCCGGTGCCCGAGGCGGCGCTGCCGAAGACTGCGTTGAAGATGAAGGCGAGGGTCAGGGGCGCGACGATCCCCAGGATGAATGCCGAGCGGTCACGGACCCGGAGCCTGAGGTCCTTTGCTGCGATGCGTAGTGCAGCCCGCAAGTCAGTCCCGCAGCGCCTTGCCGGTCAGATGGAGGAACACTGCCTCGAGATTCGGCTCGACGACCTCGACGGAGGTGATCGATCCGCCCGAATCGGAGACACAGGTGAGCAGGGCGGGGAGGATGCTCGCGGCGCTCTCGGCGATGACCTCGATTCGACCATCCGAGGCCGACGCCCCGGCCACCCCATCCAGCCCCCTGGCGGCCTCCGCCGCCCCGGCCAGGTTCCCGGTGCCGGTGATGGCCACCCGATCCTTCTCGCCGACCATGGCAACGAGCTCCCGCCTGTTTCCCTCGGCCTGGATGACACCTTCGTCGATGATCGCAACCCGGTCGCAGAGTCGTTCCGCCTCTTCCATGTAATGGGTCGTGTACAGGACGGCCATGCCCTCCCGGGACAGGCTCTCGACCGACTCGAGGATGGCGTTGCGGGACTGCGGGTCCACCCCCACCGTCGGCTCGTCGAGTATGAGCAACTTCGGCTCGTGTAGCAGACCGATGCCGATGTTGAGCCGGCGCTTCATTCCCCCGGAGTACTCCTTGGTGAGATCCTCACGTCGATCCAGGAGACCCACGACCTGGAGGACTTCGGTCACCCGGTGCTGGAGGGCATCTCCATCGATCCCGTAGAGCCTCCCAAAGAAGTTGAGATTCTCCTCACCGGTGAGGTCGGGATAAATGGCCAGGTCCTGGGGAACCAACCCGATGGCCTTGCGCCCCCGCGTGGAGCCGGTCGTTATCTCCTCCCCGGCGACCTTAACCACCCCGGCATCGCTCTCGAGAAGCCCGGCGATCATGGAGATCGTCGTCGTCTTACCGGCTCCGTTTGGACCCAGGAGCCCGAAGGTCTCACCCTCGGCGATCTCGAAGCTGACACCGTCGACTGCAGTGAACTCTCCGAAACGCTTCACCAACGCCTCGGCGGTCAGGATCTGGCTCATTTCAGCCTCGTTGTCATCACGGGATCATGGCAGGCCGGGCCACCCGAAGCCGTGTCCTTCAGCCCAGCCGGATCGAGACGGCCTGACCCGCGGTCGGCTCGGCGCAGCAGAACCAGCTCTCGGTCAG
>JBAPYG010000488.1:0-8226 GCA_049284615.1 Acidimicrobiia bacterium | reverse complement strand
TCGAATAAGAGCTTCCCGGAGAGGAACAGCCCGGTGCCGGCGGCGAAACGGGGCCGGGCGGGGTCGCCGTGCTGGTTGGCGAAGGTCAGGTCGTACATGCCCCGGACGAGGGCCGAGTCGAGGGTCTCCTGGGAAGCTCCGTGCCGGCGGATCCAGTCGCGATAGTCCTGGTCGTTGATCGCGGTGAAGCCCCTGGGGTCGAGGATCAGCCCATCGGCGACTATGCCCCTGGCCGTGGTCATCACCAGGTCGATCAGCGACCAGATGCGGCGGGCCCGGTCGTCACCCATCGCCAGGTCGCGCAGGGCAGCGTGAAGACTGTCCAGTGTCGCCCCCAACGGGGAAAGCCAGGCGGCCTCGACCCCTACCCGCTGCTGTGCCTCCTTGATCAACGTCACCGTCTGCATGGCCCCGGCGATGAGAGACGCGATCACGGCTCCCAGGGCGCCCCGCCAGACGTCGTCGCCCCCGGGGGGACGGGGGCTGTTGGAGAGAACGAGACCGGTACGGGGAGGCGCGGTGTCGAGCGATGAGTAGAAGTCGGCGACGAGACGCAGAGCGCGCACGACGAAGCCCGCCACGGTCATCGCCCCGGAGTCGGCATCCTCGTCGCCGGGGAGCTCGTCGTTGGGACGGAATGTGGCCACCCAGTGCTTCCACCGTGTGCCGTCGAAGTCCTCGAAGCCGACGTCGGTCACCGGTTGGAACGCTTCGTCCCAAGTGAGGATGGGTGACCCCGGATCGGTGGCGGCCCGGTCCAACTCGCCGTAGATCTCACGGACCATGCGGAACGAGTTCTCGTAGTAGCCAAGCCAGATGTGCAGACCGTGCTCCTCGATTCGCCCGTTGACTCCCCGGCTGCTGGCGCCCTTGCCCCCGAGACGCCAGCCCCGCTGATAGACGGTGATCCGTGAGAACCTGTCCTCCCATCCGGGCTCGCTGAGTCGCCACGCTGCGGCGAGACCTGCCATGCCGCCACCGAGGATGGCGATCTTGCGACGCCCGGTGTCGTCCCGATCTGAGGTCATTGCAGGGAAGACAGGATCTGTTGGGCCCGGGCGTGCTCCTTGTAGGTCTCGGGCTCTCCCAGAGCGTCGACGGCGCTCGCTACCCGGTCTCCCAAATCGTCCGGGGGATCTTCGAGCCGAGCCAGGTCTAGCGCGGCGCGCAGGGCGAAGATGTGCGCATCCTGGGCCTGCGCCGTTTCCCAGGCCCGCTCGAGGTCGTCGCTCGCCCCGCCGGGGTCGGGGTTGGCCGCGGCCCTGATGCGATACGTCTCGGGGAGGTAGATGAACTCCGAGGTCGCCTCGGCGAGGGACAACGACTCGTCGATGAGCTCGAGGGCGCGCTCAACGTCCCCTGAGCGGAGGCGGACCTCCGCCTCCTCGGCCAGGAGGAAGGGCTGGAACGACGAGCCGGCGGCCATGGCTGCTGTTGCCCGCAGACCCGCGAGCTCCTCGGCGAGCTCCACTGTCGGCTCGAGCTGAGCGGCGGCAGCGGCTTCGAAGACGCTGGCCAACGCATCCCACATCGCGAACCCGTGCTCCCGACCGAGACCTCCCTGTTCACGGAACGCCGCGCGGGCCAGGGCCACCTGGTCGTCCATCAAATGGACCCAACCCGTGTAACCGACCGCGTACGCCAGGTTGAAGGCGTCCATGGGATAGGGAAGGGTCTCCGTCGCCCGACGAGCCCGCTCCGCTGCGGCCGCAGACAATGAGCGGTCGCCCTGGATCCAGTAGATCGGGATGAGTTGGCCGTTGGCGGTGGCCGGCAAGTCGGTGGGCAAGGGGTAGTCGGGCCAGGGGGCGCCATGACGTGGCGCCCCGTGGAACCGCTCCAGAGCGGACTCGAAACTCGAGCGCGACGAGGTGAAGCGACCCAGCCCGAAGTCGTGCAGGCCGCGGGCGAACACGATCTCCGCCTCGATCTGGATGCGGTCCGACTCGTCGGCGGCGGCGAGGTCGGTCTCCAGACCGGTGAGGATCGACTCGGCCTCGGCCCGCTGACCGAGGATGGTCGCCTGGGAGAACTCGGCGAGACGGGGCCCGGCCGAGTGGATCACGGCGTCGGGCGGTGCCAACTCGATTGCCTCTGCTGCGGCCGCGGTCGCCGAATCGGAGCCGAAGCCCTCCCGTGCGATGTGGATGAACGAGGAGCGGAGGATCGCGACCCGCTTCAGCTCGGCCCCGGGCTCGGGATCCAGCTCATCTTCCGCCAGTTGCCGGGCCCGCTCCAGATGTCGAAGGGCCTCGGCGAAGGCACCCCGTGACGAAGCGGCGTCGGCGGCGTCCAGATAGGTCTCCGCGGCTTCGGCGTAGCGGGCGGCCCGGTCGAGGTGGAGAGCGGCGAGGCTGGAGATTCCCACCCCACCTTCACCTGCGAGGAAGTAGTCGGCCAGCTTGGAGTGGACCTCCTGACGTTGCCGGGTGGGCAGCGAGGCATAGGCGGTCTCACCGAGCAACTGGGGCACGAACCGAAGCCGCTCTCCGTTGTGGTCGCTGTGATATCTGAGGATTCCGGCGGCGACGAGACCTTCGACACGAGTCTCCAGGTCGCCGTTCCCGGCTGCGACCTCGAGGAGCTCGGGGTCGATGGTGCGGCCCACGACCGAGGCGGTCTGAGCCAACTCCAGATCGCCTGCCTCGTCGAGCCGGGCCATGAGCAGGTCGCGGAGACCTCCGGGCACGACCCGCCCCGACTTCCCGTGAGCGAGGGCCAGCTCGCGGAGAAACAACGGGTTGCCCCCGCTGAGGTCGATGAGGTCCTCTTCGGAGACATCTTCGATGAAGGGCGTCAGCGCCTCCACCAGCTCCCGTGCGTCCTCGTCGGGCAGGGCGTCGAGCTCGATGAGGTCGTCCTGATCGACCTGGAGAAGCTCCCCGCCGGAACGGGCCGTGAGGACCAGGAGCATTCCGGGAGCAAGGCCTTCGGCGATGACGCGAACTATCAACCCCAGTGTCGATGGGTCGGCGAGGTCGATGTCCTCGATGACGATGGCCCTGGCCTCGTTGGTCGCCAGGCCGCGCCACCATTCCAGGATGACGTCGGTCGTCTCTTCGGCAACCTCACTGGGCGAGAGCTCGCTGCCCTGGTAACGATCTTCCAAGTCCGCCGACATCAGAGGGGCGAGGAGGGGCACCGCCCTCGCCGGATCGAGCCGCGCCGCCGTGACGGTTTCCTCCAGGGCATCGAGGACGTTGCGGTCGGGGGCATCAGGGTCGAGGGCGAGATGGTGGGCGAGCATCCGACCGACGACATGGAAAGGCACGTCGGCGTAGTAGGGGGAGCATTCGGCCTCGAGAGGGACTCCGCCTTCTCTTGCCGCATGGTCGCGGGCGAAGCGGGCGAGACGAGACTTGCCGATGCCCGCCTCGCCCGTGATGAGGAGCACCCGAGACCCGCCGCCGAGGACGCCCTTCCAGGCGGCACCCACCACGGCGCGCTCATCGGCCCGTCCCACCATGGCCATGGGCTCGACGGTGATCGGCGGGCCCCCCTCTCTCGCCTTCACCACGTCGTAGGTGGTGGTGGAGGCGGTCAGGCCGCGGAGATCGACCTCACCACGTGGCCGCAGCTCGAATTCGTCTCCGATCAGGTCGGCGGTGTCACTGGAGATGATCACCCCGTTGGGCTCGGCGAGCGACTGGAGACGGTCGGCCTGGTGGACCGCCTTGCCGGCCACTTCCAGAGAGCCACCCATCTCGCCTACCACGACGTCACCGGTATGGACCCCGACCCTCAACGCCAGCTCTATGCCGAAGCGGTCCCTGACCCCCTCGGCGAGATGACTCACCGCAGCGACCAGGGCGAGGGCGGCGTGCACGGCCCGACGGGCGTCGTTCTCATGTGCCCGGGGGATGCCGAACAAGGCGAGGAGGCCGTCGCCGAGCCGTTTGTACACCGTCCCGTCGAAGCGGTGGATCACCTCGCCGCACGCATCTTGATATTCGAGGAGCAGCTCCCAGAGAGGCTCCTCCCCGATCTGTTCGGCGATGGCCGTGGAGGCGACGAGGTCGCACACCAACACGGTGGGACGACGCAGTGTGTCACGCGGAGTCGTCGTCACCGCGGTCGACTCGCCGATCATCACGCTTGCGCTCCCGGGTTTATGTAGACGTTGTAAGGATGGGTCGTCTGATTTCCGTTCACGTCCACGACGAGCATCGAGCCTTCATACACCCCTCTGGGCTGTCCGCTGCAATCGACCACGACCACGACCTGGCCCTTCGGCCCCGTGGACGCCGCGATGAGCCCCGCTTCTATCGACTGCTTCTGGTCGCCTCTTCGGCGCAGTCCGGACTGGAGAATGGGTGGCCCGGCGCTCTGCAGATGCAGGTCGAACTCCTGCTTCTCGCCTTCGGCACAGGTGCTCGCCGCGGGGAAGGTCAGAGGACCACCGGGGTCCTCGGCGAGGAGGGTGGCGATGTTGTCCCAGAACAGGAGGAAACGCGATGCGGTCCTGGTCACATCGGCCAGGCAGTTCGAAGCCTCGGCTATGTAGTCGACATCCTCACCCCGGCCGATACGTCGCAACAGGTCGGCGGTCGCCTTGCCATGGCCGGACACTGCCTCGGCCACGAGGTCGGTGAACTTCGGAGTGCCCGTCATGAAATCGGTGTCATCAAGTCGGTCAGTCGGCGAGGTCGATCATCAAGTCGCGGGTCGCCACCCAGGCCTTGGCCGACGCCTGGATGCCGACGCCGAGGCTCTCGCGAATTGCGGCCAATGCGGAGTCGGCCGTGCCCTTGTCCCCGCCACCGTTCCACAGCTCCGCCCACTCCGAGGCGACGTCTTTCACCGTGCCGGCGGTCAGATCGGTCATGGTCTCCAGATAGGAGCCCAGCCGATCCCACGTGTCCTTGCCCTTTGTCATGTCATCCTCCAGGGGCCCGGCACTGCGCCATGGCCCTCATCATGTCGATCCACCCGAACTCACACAGGAACGAGAATGGCAGATCGTCGAGCCCCACGAAGCTGAAAGTCTTTTGGGAAGTGACCACCAGCTTGCCCTGCTCCGTGGGATGTCTCTCCGCGAGCAAGAACCCATGGTCGACATCCACTTTCCCGTCACCGTGGGTTCCCGGTGTGAGGTCGAACTCCATCCCAACCGAATCGCTCCCGACGAAGTATCGGGTGGTGAGCCCGGTCCTCACCGTGAGCAGATCGTCGAGACCAACCAATTCCTCGAGGGCGCACAAATAGGCGGTGCTGCCCACGTCGTCGGGTGGCTTCAGCGGAACGGAGGCGGCCTGCTCGGTCATCGAAATGAAGAACCAGCTGCACTTGGGCCAGTTCATGGGGTCCGTGGCATAGCGGAGGTCCTCCACTCCGGCCTCGATGTCGAACCTGCCGTACACCGTGGTTGCCTTCCCGTCGAGTCCCCCGCTCGCGCCGGTAGAGCTGCACGAAGGCGTGTCCGGGAGTGGGGGCATCGAGGTGAGATGATCGGCGGAGAGCTGCTTGGTCCAGTCGTGCAGCGATGTCGGTGCCATGCCGGCAGCTCGTTTCACCTCGGGGAAGCGAGACGTCTCCGCAGGGTCATCCCCCTCTCGCGCGGTCGTGACGGGACCACCATCGTTGCTGGGGCCCTCCGTCCCCTCGGGCTCGGGCTCGGTCGGGGGTGTGAGTTGACTCTCGGGCGGTCCGTTGCCCTCCATCGGGACTGCGCCGAGCACTTCTTCCCATTCGTGGAGGTCGCTCGTCTCCCAGTTCAAATGGGCGGAGGCATGTTCGAGCAGCTGGAGTCGGTGCGCCTCGTCGTCGGACACGAGGCCGGCGAGACGGGCCACGTGATCCTGGCGGAGACCGATCTGGTGGGCATCGGCGATCAGCTCGAACACCATGGGGGCCACCGATCCCGGGACCAAGGTCCGGGTTGCGGCCAGCTCCGACGTGAGTTGCTCCACCGCCTGGTCGACGTCCAACGGTCCGGGAACACGATGTTCGTCACCAAGGAAGTCCCACACCGGACGCCACTCATCACCGTATTTCCGGCTCCGCAGGCTCATCAGGGCGTGAGTCGGCACCGTATTCTCCCGCACGTGTCCACAGCCGGACCGAATCTAGTATCGGAATCCGAATCTGAGCCGATCGACTACTTCCAGGTCGGTGTGGCCGACCGGGCGATGGCACTGCTCGACGAGACCTCTGCGGTCGGATTCGAGGCCGTGGTCGAGCTTCGTGGGCCACTAGACGAGGGTGCCCTGACCACGGCATGGCGACGTGTCTCCTCCATACACCCCATCGTCACCTGTGTTCGCACCGACAAGACTTGGCGTCCCGTTGCCGAGCCACCGATAGGCGAAGGGGTGACGCAACCAGACCACCACTCGCCACCGGTGGCATTGCAGATCACGCGAACGGGAGAAACGACCCGTTTGACGATGATGTGCAGCCACGTCGCCTTCGACGGGGTTGCCAGCCGGATCCTTCTCGGCGACCTCAGGGATGAGTACGAGGCAACCCTGTCCGGTATTCCGCCTCGCATCGCCGATTGGTCACCACGGACTCTCGAGACAATCGCGGGAGAGACCGACTGGCGTAGTTCCACCGCCGCCGTCGTGCGCAGCGCGAGCGCCTGGTGGCGATCGCCGATCTCGACGCATGTCGACCCCGGTCCCGGTTCGAGCGCACCCGCAGACGACCATGCCGTACTCGAGCTGGGCCCCGTGTTGGGCCGACTGACGCCGGCCCGTCGCAAATACGGATGGTCGGTCGACGCAGTGCTGGTGGGGATATTGGAGAAGACGTGGTCCCGGGTCTTCGGTAGGCCGACAGGCGAGAGCACTTGGCTGATGGCTCGCGACCTCCGACCCGCCTTGGGCATGGCGCGTGGCATAGGGAACCTGAGCGCCGCCGCCGGGACCTCGATGACTGGCCGGACGGCCGACCTGGCCACTGTCATCGACCGCGCCCAGGCCGATCTGGTCGGTCAAGACGGCGATCTCGTGACCTCGGCAGCTTCGGTGCGGATGGGGGCGATCGCGGAGATCTCGTTTGGCCAGATGCTCAGGAGAAGCAAGAAGTTGAGGGCGCAACGGTCATTGAGCAATGTGGGTCAGGTCGGTGACTCGCTCGACAGATGGGGCCCGGCGTCACTGGACCGGATTTGGTTCGTGGGCCCCCTCGCCCACCCCCCGTACAACTCGTTCATCGCCACGGGTCATGGAGACTCGACGCTGGTGTCGGTGCGAACATCGCCGGCCTGGCTCACTGCCGATCACGCCGGAGCCATGGAGACGGCTGCCCTGAGCCTGTCGCTGGACGCGGTCTGAAGAGTCCCGCAGATGTCCGACTGGCTCTCCACACCAGGCCGGGGTTGTCAGAAGTCGTGCCCCCAGGGCCCGACCCCGTAGATCCGATCCACCGTCACTCTCGTGACGAACCCGGGAGGAACGTCCCGCATCGGAAACTCTTCTCCCGGCCCGACATAGAACTCGGAGAGATGATCCATCCACTCGAGGGCGCCACCTTCGCTCACCGTGGCACGCCCCTCGAAGACGACATACGGATACAACCCTTGGCCCTCGTGCTCGTTGGCTTGAAACGAGAGCACGACACGTGAGTCGCGTCGGATGCTCTCCAGTTTGTGCTGATCGGGGAAAGTCGCGAAGACCAAATCGTCATCGTCGAAACCGGCCCAGGTCAGCGTCACATGGGGTGTCCCGTCTTCGTCGAGGGTGACCAGGTGACCGAGCGGGCCGGTGGCCATGAAGTCGCGCAATTCATCCGAGATCTGCATGTGCGCGCCAACCGGATGATGCCGGAGGCTATTCCGGGTCCAGATCGGCTCGTCACCCCGGCCCCGACGTGGAACAACCGTCGAAGGTCGAGTCGACCGAGCCCAAGATCTCCATCATCCGGAGATGGGTGGCGTCGGGGAGCGTGCCAGGCGGGAGCGAGCTCAGCTCGTTCGACACCCGATCGATCAGGACACCGGTTCGAGCCCCCAACTCGCCGGGGCCGGGAGAAATGAGGATCCGGGCGTAGGCGAGCAGCACCTCAACAGCGAGGATCTCGGTGACGATTCCGGCGGCCTCATCCGTCGCCCACAGCACCTCCGCTGCGTTGGTGGCGTGATCCTCGACCGAGAGGTCGAGACTCGGGACATCCAGGGTGACCGGCTGGGCGAGTTGGCGAAGCCGGGTGTAGCGAGCGGCGATCGGGTATCGCAGCGCGAGTCCCGCGAAAGCCGGAGGTACTCCCTCTCCTGAAGGGGGACCC
>JBAPYG010000487.1:0-1694 GCA_049284615.1 Acidimicrobiia bacterium | reverse complement strand
CACCGGGAGGCTTCTCCAGCCAGTTCTGGCCGACGATGGCGGTCGACCCGACCGATGGGTCGATCAACGTCATCTGGTACAGCGACCAGAACGACCCAAACCTGACCGACGGTGCACCGCTGATCGACCTCTATTTCACCCAGTCGACCGACGACGGGATCTCGTTCGACACGCCGGTGCGGGTGACCGATAGCTCGTCGATACCGTCGGGGTTCTTTGGTGACTATCTCGGGATCGACGCCTACGGCGGCGTCGCCCACCCGATCTGGATCGACACCACTCTCGGCTCGGCCAATCCGGACGCGGCGACGACCCAGATAGGTGGCGCGGACCTGGAGATCGCCGTGTCGGAGTCCTCTGACCCGGCCATCGCCGGGGAGTCACTGACTTATGACCTTCTCATCACCAACCACGGCCCGGCCGAAGCTCGCGACATTGTCGTCGAGGACCAGCTTCCTGCCGGGGTCAGTCTGTCGTCGGCGTCTCCGGGGTGTGCTCTAGCGGCAGGAGTTGTGGAATGTTCGCTCTCCGATCCTCTGCCTGTCAGTGGAATCGTCGGCTTGCAGCTGACGGTCGATATCGACCAGTCTCTGGTTCACGATGCCGGTGCGGCGGTGAGCCTGACCAACCTGGCAACCGTCACCGCGTCGCAACCCGACACCGACCTGACCAACAATCTCGACACGGACGTCACGACGGTCTTGGCCGAGACCGACCTTTCGGTGTCTTCACTGTCGGCCGGATTCTCACCCCCTGCACTGGTCGGATCTCCGATCTCGGTATCACTGGGGCTGGACGTAGGCAACTATGGCCCGTCGGGGCCGGTTGACGCTCAGGTGGACTATTCCGCCATCCACGGCACCGGAATCTCGGTCACCGTGCCGACATCACAGACTCTCTCCGATCTCGGGCTTGCCGAGACCAGGACGACCACGTCCGAGGCCACGGTGACTTGCAATGACCCTGGCTCACATGTCGTGACATTCGGGGCGAGTGCGTCGCCCCTCGATGCGGCGACATCGGATCCAGACTCCAGTAATGACTCGACGACCCTCGATGTGACGTTCGACTGCCTCGTCCCCGTCGCAGTGAACATTCATCCGGGCAGCTCCCAGAACCCGATCAACCCCAAGAAGGGTGGGGTTATCCCGTTGGCAGTACTCACCACCGGGGCTGGTGAGTATGGGCTCCCGCTCGCGTTCGACGTCAAGACGATCGACGTCGAAGCGGTGCGCTTTGGCACACTCGACGATGTGATCATGGGGCTCGGAGCGCCCGAATCCCACGGCAAAGGACACCTCGAGGACGCTTACGAGTTGAACGAAACGAGCAAGGACGGCGACCTCGACATGATCCTCCACTTCGATGCGTCGAAGATCACCATCCCACCAGGGACCGTTGAGCTCTGCGTCTCCGGGACATTCACCTCCGGCGGGAGCACTTTGGGCTTCCTGGGATGCGATCACGTAACAATCAAGCCCAAATGAGCGGAATCTCACGATCACCTGGCTGCAGGCGACAGACCTGATCCGTACCTAGACGTCAGACACGGCAGGCGGCCGTTCGATTGTGGATACCAAGAGAACCGACCTTGGGATGCCGACCTGTCAATCTGCGTGGGTTGCTAGGTCCAGCTCAAGCTAGAAAACACCGGCTGCCAGCACATTCAGACCGAACGAGCTGCCCGTCAAGCG
>JBAPYG010000486.1:0-2958 GCA_049284615.1 Acidimicrobiia bacterium | reverse complement strand
GTACCGGACGGTCCCGTCGAGATAGTCGTCGACGGCATAGTCGACGACTTCGTCGGCCCCCAGGTCTCTCGCGAGGTCGGCTTTGGCTGCGCTGGCCACGCCGGTCACCGCAGCCCCCAGGGCCTTGGCGATTTGTACGGCAAAGCTCCCGACGCCGCCGGATGCCCCGATGACGAGCACCGATTGGTCCGCCTGCACCTCGCCGATCTCGGTGAGGGCCTGCAAGGCGGTGATGCCGGAGATGGCCGCTACCGCTGCGTGCTCGAAGGACACCGCAGCGGGCTTGTGGGCCAGCTTCTTCTCCTTGGCCGCGGCGAACTCGGCAAAGGCGCCGTTTGCGATGCCGAAGACCTCGTCTCCGACCTGGAAACGCCGTACGTCGGCTCCGACTGCCACGACCCGTCCGGATACATCCATGCCCAGGACCGCGGTCTTGGGCTTGGTGATGCCGTAGCCGGCGAGACGGACCAGATACGGGCGGCCGGTCATCAGGTGCCAGACGCCACGATCCAGTCCGGCGGCCGCAACATCGACCAGGACTTCGTCAGCAGCGAGGGAGGGCGTGTCGACGGTCGACAGCGTGAGGGTGTCGGTCGAGCCATATCGATCCTGGACGATGGCCCGCATCGTTTCGGTGGTGACTCCCGTTCCTGTGCTCGGGGTGGTGTCGGTGGGCATCTTGTTTCTCCTTCTCTTGATTCTCGTACTTTGTACGAATAGGCTGAGGACGGTACCCGTACAAAGTACGATTGTCAACCATGGAGGATGAGGAGATGTCTGGGGACCAGAAGAAGACGAGACTGAACCGAGCGAGAGTCCTCGAGGCAGCGGTCGAGCTCGCAGACGAGATCGGGCTCGAAGCATTGACGATACGCAGACTCGCCGACGAGCTGGGAGTAGGCGCCATGACCATCTACCACCACATCGCCTCGAAGGAAGAGATCATCGACGGGATGGTGGAGGTCGTCTTCACCGAGATCGAGCTGCCCCCAACCGACACCGACTGGAAGACCGCGATGCGCCAACGGTGTGTCTCCGCCCGACAGGCCCTCAACCGACACCCCTGGGCCGCACCGCTCTTGGAATCGCGGACGGTGCCCGGCCCCGCCAGCCTCGAACACCACGAGAGCGTGCTCGCATGTTTGCGGGGCGGTGGGTTGTCACTGCAGATAGCGGCGCACGCCTACGCCATCCTCGACAGCTTCGTCTACGGGTTCGCCTTCGAGGAGGCGACCCTCCCTGCGAGCGGTGCAGAAGGATTCGCCGAGGTCGCCGAGCAGATGGCGGCCCACTTCCCCGCCGATGTCTATCCCCGCCTGGCGGAACTGACGTTCGACCATGTGCTCCAACCCGGGTACAACTTCGGCGACTCGTTCGAGTTCGGCCTGAACCTCATCCTCGACGGGCTTGATCGTGCGGCTGGCGTCGACCAGCAGAAGACCTGACTGAACGGTCTACCAGGTGAGAGAAAGCTGGAGGCAACCTGACCCAAGGAGAGAAACCGCTCAGCTCAACACAGCTCCGGAGCGAGTCCCATCGGCGACATCTTGTGGGCCGCTTGTGGGCAGCGAGACAGCCGGCTGAATCGAGCGAACCGAGGGCCACCAACAACCGCCCTGACCCATTTCCGGAGATGGGCGAGGAGTGCTCAGTCCCGTGTTTAGGATTGCTGTCGGTCTGTGACTGCCGTTTCAACCGAGTGCAGTCAATCAGAGAAAGGGGAGTCGAGTGGCCAAGGACAAGTTCTTGACGGTGCGCTGGAACAACCTTCTCATGCTCGGTCTTGGGATCCCCACTCTGATTCTCGTTGTGGTCGCCTTCTCTACTTCCAGCTGGTCGGAAAGGGGCGCCCTCATCGCGCTGTCAGTCCTGGGAGGATTCTTCTGACTGGTGGTGGAATATCACACCACCCTGCGGTTCGCAAGGCTTCGACAAAACACACCTGACTATGTATCGGTCAAACAGGGATTCCCGGACCTTCCTTGGGTCGTGAGATTCGTATACAACGCAGTCTTCTGGGTCTTCCTACTCCCCTTCTTCACCGCCATGGGCTACGGCGCCGGTTTCATCGCGTTCACCGCCGTCCTTGCCTTGAGGTTCACCGCCAATCTCGCCACGAACAACTTCCTGAAGCTCACTCCCCGGCAGTACGAGGCATATCCGTTCCGGATGCCCTAGGAGCCCAGACCCGCGGCACGTCTCCGTAGGGCGCCCTCGAGGAGAGTTCCGCGGATGAGGCGGGTCATATGGTGATGATGCTGGTGCCTCGGTTGTGTCCTTGCCCGACGTGGCTGATCGCCTCAATGCCGTTCTCGAGCGGAACGGTTCTGTCGATGACCGGGACGATCTTGTCCGAGGCAGCAAGTTCTCTCAGTGTGGCCAGATCTTCCTTGTTCTCCTTTGACAGGAACGAGCCCCCCTGCTGCTTTGAGAACATGGACATGAGGGTGACTTTCAGGGGATGGCCGAGGCCGCCGAACCAACCCGATGGGGCAGGTGCGCCATTGGCCAGCAGCAGCCCTTCGGGGGTAAGGGCGCGTCTCGTGTCTTTGAGCGAATGGGCACCCACGTTGTCGAAGATCAGCTCGTACTTTGGGCCGCCTTTGGTGAAGTCCTCTTTGGTGTAGTCGATGACATGGTCCGCGCCGATGGATCGGACCAGGTCGACATTCCGGGTGCTGCAGACTCCTGTCACTTCCGCACCGAACGCCTTGGCGATCTGAACGGCGAAAGTGCCCACACCGCCAGAAGCTCCGGTGATCAGCACCTTCTGACCTTCATGGAGGCCGCCATTGTCCCTGAGGCCCTGCAAGGCGGTGAAGGCAGACACTCCGACCGCCGAAGCCTGCTCCAGGGTGAGGTTCTCCGGCACGAGGGCGAGCGCGTCGGCTTCTGCCACTGCAAGCTCGGCAAAGGCCCCCTTGCACGAACCGAACACCTCGTCACCCTCGCTGAACC
>JBAPYG010000485.1:0-6971 GCA_049284615.1 Acidimicrobiia bacterium | reverse complement strand
CGCGGTCGCTCCGCCTCTACCCTCTGCAGACTCGCCAGGAGCTCCTGCTTGTGGGCATAGCTCTTCTCCCGCCGAATCCGATCGATGGCCCGACGACGGGACACGGTGGCGATCCAACCGCCCGGGTTGGTGGGGACGCCGGAGTCGGGCCATGCTCTCATGGCTTCGGCGAAGGCATCCTGAATCGCCTCCTCGGCGAGGTCTATGTCCCGCACTTGACGGGACAGGCTGGCCACCACGAGTGGGTAGGACTCCCGGAATGCCGTCTCGACGGCGGCGTTGATCTCTGTCATGGGGTGGTGTCAATAAGGTTGCCACAGATGACGGACACAATCACCGGCCTGATCTACGTGGGAGACCCCATGTGCTCGTGGTGCTGGGGCTTCGCCCCTGAGATCGAGGCGCTCGCCGGCGAGCTGCCCATCGAGGTGGTCGTGGGTGGGCTCCGACCCGGGCCGATGGCTCAGCCACTCGGCGAGCAAATGGCCGGTTTTCTCAGACGTCACTGGGTCGAGATCGCAGAGCGGACCGGTCAGCCATTCGACACCTCTTTCCTCGACCGGGCCGACGGGTGGATCTACGACACCGAGCCCGCCGCGGTGGCGGTGACTCAGATGCGTGAGATGAGCCCGGAGAAGACCCTCGACTATTTCACCGACGTGCAGATGGCGTTCTACGGCGAAGGCAGGGACGTGACCGAATTCGATGTGCTCACCGACCTCGCCTCCGGTCATGACGTCGATCTCGACGTCTTCTCCTCCGCACTCAATACCGACGGGGCCAAGAAGAGAGCCTGGGCCGACTTCTCCCGCGCCCGCAACTGGGGCATCAGCGGATTCCCCACCCTCGTCGGCGAGCTCGGAGATGGGCGTCTCGCCCTGCTGGCCCGGGGATGGGCACCGGCGGAGACGATCCGTGCCCGAATCCGGGGCGTCTCCGAGCCCGCAGCGAGTTGAAGAATCCACACGTCCCCGAGCCCCGCATCGATCCGTCTGTGGTGATCGCACCCGGAGCGCACATCCTGGGAGATGTCACCCTCCATGCCGACGTGTTCGTGCTCTTTGGGGTGGTGATCAGAGCGGAGCTCGATCGGATCGTCGTCGGGGCCGAGAGCAACATCCAGGACAACAGCGTCTTCCACTGTGACGAGGGGGTGCCGACGATCGTCGGGGCGCGGGTCACGGTGGGACACGGCGCCATCGTCCACGGGGCGAACGTGGGGGACCGGGCCTTGATCGGCATCGGCGCCAGGGCGCTCAATAGGTCCACCGTCGGTGAGGGAGCCTGGCTCGCCGCCGGCTCGGTGTTGACCGAGGGGGCGGCGGTCCCGCCCTGGACCCTGGCCGTCGGCACCCCGGCCAAGCCAGTTCGCGAGCTCGACCCCGACGAGATCCGGCGCGCCGACGACGGCGTGGAGCACTATCTGGAGTTGGCGAGGGCGTATCGCGAAATCTTCGGCTGAAACCCTCGGCTGAGACTGTGAACTGGCCCCACACCGACCTACCATCGAAGTGTGCCCGGAGAGGCAGTGGTTTCGTTACAGGATGGGCCCCGCGAGGCCTGTGGGGTCATAGCTGCCTACTCGAAGACGCAGCGTGTCTCCCACCTCCTCTACTTCGGCTTGTTCGCGCTCCAACACCGCGGACAGGAATCGGCGGGCATCGCCACTTCGGATGGGGAGACGGTCACGGTCTTCAAAGATCTCGGGCTGGTGCCCCAGGTCTTCGACGAGCCCACCCTGGCCGTCCTCGACGGCCACCTCGGCATCGGTCACACCCGCTATTCCACCACCGGGTCGAACAACTGGGCCAATGCCCAGCCTGCTCACCGCCAGGTGGGGCTGACCAGCGTGGCGCTGGGCCACAACGGCAATCTCACCAACACCGAGCAACTCGCGGCGTCGCTTGGCATCTCGGGCGCCACCACAGATTCGGACCTCATGGCCGAGGGGTTGGCCCGCGCGATCGACGACAACCGCTCCGATGCCCGCGGTCTCGAATTGGCGCTGATGAAGGTCGCCCCCACGTGGCAGGGCGCCTTCTCACTCGTGATCATGGACCAGGGTCGGATCGTGGGGATGCGCGACCCACACGGTTTCCGACCACTGTGTCTCGGGTCCTTCCCCGACGGGGGATGGGTCCTCGCTTCGGAGTCATCCGCTCTCGACCTGGTCGGGGCCAAGTTCGTGCGGGAGATCTCGCCTGGCGAGATGGTCGTCATCGACGCCGGCGGGCCCAAGTCGTACTACCCGTTCGAAGACACCAAGCCCGGTCTCTGCGTGTTCGAGTTCGTCTACTTCGCCCGACCCGACACCCACATGTACGGCCGCTCGATTCAGGGGGCTCGCCAGGAGATGGGCCGGACTCTTTCCGAGGAGCACCCTGCCGAGGCCGACGTGGTGGTTCCCGTCCCCGAGTCGGGGATACCCGCAGCCCAGGGCTTCGCCGCCGCCAGCGGCATTCCCTACACGGACGGTCTCGTGAAGAACAGATACGTGGGGCGAACCTTCATCGAGCCCACTCAGATGCTCCGTGACCAGGGGATACGGCTCAAACTGAACCCGATCCCCGAGAATCTCGAGGGTCGGCGAGTGGTTCTGGTCGACGACTCGATCGTCCGCGGCTCGACCACGAGGCAACTGGTGGCGATGGTCCGGGAGGCCGGAGCCTCCGAAGTCCACCTGCGGGTCTCGTCACCGCCCTATCGCTGGCCCTGCTTCTACGGGATGGACACGTCGGATCGCTCCACCCTGATCGCCGCCCGGATGGATGTGGAGGAGATACGCCGGCATCTGGGAGCCGACTCGCTCGGCTACCTCTCGATCGACGGTCTACTCGACGCCACGGGTGTGGCGGACGCCGGGTTCTGCACGGCATGTCTCTGCGGCGAGTACCCCACCGAGGTGCCGGAGTCGGCAGACAAGTTCCAGCTGGAACGCTCCTGAGGTGACGTCCTATCGGGAGGCCGGGGTCGACCTCGACAATGCCGAACGCCACATCGAGCGGATCACCGCCCCGGTCACCGCCACCTGGACCGGCGATGTGATCGGCGGGTTCGGGGGTTTCGCCGCTGGTGTCCGCATCCCTCCCGGCTACGACGACCCGGTGTTGATGATGTCCACCGACGGTGTCGGCACCAAGCTCGACATCGCCCGCCGCGCCGGTCGCTGGGATGGAGTCGGGTTCGACCTGGTTGCGATGTGTGTCGACGACCTGGCGGCGGCGGGTGCCCGACCCCTCGGTTTCGTCGACTACGTGGCGGTGGGCGCCCTCGACGCCGATCGCGATCGGGCGATCGTCGAGTCGGTCGCCGCAGCCTGTCTCCAGGCAGGATGCCCACTATTGGGCGGCGAGACGGCAGAGCACCCCGGGGTCATGGCCCCGGATGCCGTCGACCTTGCCGGAGCCGTCATGGGCGTGGTCGAGGCCGACATGGTGTTGGGCCCGGACCGTGTTTCCGACGGCGATGTGCTGGTCGGCCTCGAGTCCCCGAATCTGCGATCGAACGGCTTCTCGCTCGTCAGGTCTGTCTTCGGCGATCGTGTGCTCGAGCACGCCACCGCCCTGCTCGACCCCTCGGTGATCTACTCGCAGGCGGTGCTCGCCGCAGTCGACATCGGCGCGGTTCACGCTGCGGCGCACATCACCGGCGGTGGGCTCGCCGGCAATCTGAGCCGGGTGCTTCCCCCTGGTCTCGGAGCAACGATCGAACCGAATAGCTGGGAGCGCCCGTCGGTCTTCGAGCTGATCTCGGAGTGCGGCGTCGCCGAGGACGAGATGCGTCGCATCTTCAATCTCGGGATCGGCTTCGTCCTGATCGTCGCCCCGGAATCCGTGTCTGCGGTGAGCGCGGCGACAACGACACACCACCCTCGAGTCATCGGACGCATCGGCCCCGGCTCGGGAGTCGCCTTCATATGAGCTTCGACTCGGCCACGGCAGTCGCCGGTGGCCCGGGGGCATGGAGCGCTGAGCTCGAGGCGGGCTGGGACATCTTCGGGGTAACCAACGGCGGGTACCTGATGGCCATCGCCGCTCGGGCGATGCAACTCGAGTCGGAGGACCGATCCCTGATCTCGGCCACCGGCAGCTTTCTCAACCCCGCCACACCCGGGCCTGTCTCGATCGAGGTCGAGGTCCTCAAGCGAGGTCGCTCCCTGAGCACCCTCCGCGCCACTATGCGCCGCGACGACACGGTCCTGGTCTACGTCACCGCGGCGTACTCGTCGCCCGATCGCCCCGTCTCCGACGTCACCCTCTCCCTCGGTGACCCGCCCGACCTCCCCGACCCCGATGACTGCATCATCGCCGAGCCTGCGACAGATGCACCTATACCCCCACCGTTCACCGGCAAGGTCGAGATGAGGATCTCCCCCGACGACGCAGCGGTATTCATGAGCGCAGACGGCAATCAGCCCAGAAGCCGGGGCTGGCTCCGTCTTCGCGACGGTGAGCAACTCGACGCCAACGCCGTGGTCCTGGCCACCGACGCCTTCGCCCCGGCGATCTTCTCCTCCAACCTGGCCGTGGGCTGGACCCCCACCGTCGATCTCACCGTGCAGGTGAGGGATCCCCATCCAACGGGTTGGCTGGCGTGTCAGTTCACCACTCGCTTCGTGAGTTCCGGGATGTTGCAGGAGGACGGCGAGATCTGGGATCAGTCGGGGAACCTGGTGGCCCTGTCTCGCCAGCTCGCGCTGGTCCCCCGATGACTCACGGCTCTATCTGCTCTATCTCGAGGAGGAGAGCCTGTTTTTGGTCATCTCCCAGGAACGACGACTCGATGGAGTTGGCAGCGAGCATCGCCAGACGCTGTTCCCCGAACCCAAGGTCGTCGGCGAGAGCGAAGTAGTTCTCACCCACGTAGCCACCAAAGTAGGCCGGATCGTCGGAGTTGACGCTGACCAGGAGGTTTGCCTCCATCATCTGTGGGATTGGATGATCGACGACCCGGTCGAAGACGCGAAGGGCGACGTTGGACAGGGGACAGACGGTCAGCGGGACCCGGTCGCGGGCCAGTCTCTCGACGAGGCCCGGATCCTCGAGACTGCGGACACCATGGTCGATCCGCTCCGCCCCGAGCACGTCGAGGGCTCCCCACACATACTGTGGCGGCCCCTCCTCCCCGGCATGGGCGACGGCGCGCAAACCGAGACTGCGGGCGTGGGAGAACGCCGCCGCGTAGTTCTCCGGTGGGTGACCGGTCTCGGTCGAATCGAGGCCCACGGCGATGACTCCCTCGAGATGCGGCTCCGCGACCTGGATGGTGCGTAGGGCCTCCTCGCCGCCGAGATGACGCAAGAGGCAGAGGATCAAGTCGGCGCTCATGCCATTTCGCTTCCGGGCGTCTGCCATTGCCGATCGGAACCCATCCATGAAAACCTCGAAGCCGATCCCGCGCTCGGTGTGGGTCTGGGGGTCGAAGAAGATCTCCGCACGACGAACCCCGTCGGCGGCAGCGCGATCGAGGTAGGCCGTCATCAGCTCGTAGAAGTCCTCAGGTGTCTGCAGCACAGCGGCCCCCTGGTAGTAGATGTCGAGAAACGACTGGAGGTTGTGAAACCTGTAGGCGGCCACAACAGAGGCGACGTCGGAGAAGGGCAGGTCGTATCCGTTGCGCCCCGCCAGATCGAACATCAGCTGTGGCTCGAGGGTCCCCTCGATGTGTACGTGCAGCTCTGCCTTGGGAAGCCGCTTGATGAACTCTTCCATCCGGAGACGCTAACCGCCTCGAGATGGCTACGGGTCACGTGAAAAGGGCGTTTCCCGAGCCAGATCGGGTGATGGCTGCTGTGACGGCCACCAGGATCAGGCCACCGACGATCATCACGGCGATGTGCGCATCGACAGCGACGACGACCATCACCAGCATGGCTCCCAGGGCTATCGCTGTGATCAACGCTGCCCACCTTCGCGCGCTCCTGACGGTCAGGGCGATGGCGATCCCGGCGAAGAGGCTGCCGAGCCCCGTGGTCCACGCGGGGTACCACAGCGAGCCGGCGTCGAGACCGAACACGCCCAAGGCCACGAAGACCCCGGTGTAGAAGCCCAATGCGAAACCGGCCACACCGGCAGCCATGGAACCGAGGACTCGCAAATTCTTGGAACGTGCCATCACCGTCGAGTTACCCACGGGACGGGCGTCTAAAACCGCTAGAGGGCGATGTCCTGAGGCCGCACCGGCGCGCGGTTGATCTCACGGCCCGTCGCCGCCCGTATCGCGGCAAGGACCGCAGAGGTGGAGGAGATGGTGGGCGACTCCCCGACACCCTTCGCCCCGAAGGGCCCCCACGACCCGTCTTGCTCGATGAGCAGGGCCTCGACATGTGGCGCATCGAGGATCGTGGGCAGCAGATAGTCGGTGAATGTCGGATTCTTGATGATCCCCCCGTCCATCACGAGCTCCTCCATCACCGCCAGACCCACCCCTTGGAGGATCCCCCCCTCGATCTGGCCCCGAATCGACTCCGGGTTCAAGGCTCGACCCACATCCTGGGCGGTATCGATCCTGACCACTGTCACCAGGCCCAGCTCGGCGTCGACGTCGACCACCGCGCGGTGGCCGGCGACGGCGAAATCGGCGTGGATCACACCTTGCCCGTCCTCGTTAGGGGGCTCGGTCGGGGGATGGCGAAAGACAACGGTCTCTTCCCAGGGCTCGGCGCACAACACGGCGATCGGCACGACGACACGGCCGTCGCGCAGCACGCCCAGGTCGCTCAGATCGTCACCCCCGTGTCGCTCCAGGATCCGCTGCCGCAGTCGTTGCGCCGCCTCCAGGGTGGCGCCGCCGGACATCTGGGTCTGACGGGAGGCCGAGGTCGAGCCGGCCGACCCGATCTGTGACGTGTCCACGTGACGGACCGTGGCCCGGCTGACCCCCAGGGCCGAGCGGGCGATCTGGGAGAGAACCGTGACCAGGCCCTGTCCGACTTCGATGGCAGCGGACTCGACCACCGCACCCTGCTCGGT
>JBAPYG010000484.1:0-1541 GCA_049284615.1 Acidimicrobiia bacterium | reverse complement strand
CCACCGGTTCGACCCAGATCACGGTTTAACTGCTCCAATTCTCTAATCTTGACAACCTCATCCCTGATCTCATCCGATCTTGAATTGCACCCCAATCCGTCGCATACTGACCCTTCAGGTCCAACATCGTGGAGAGGTAGAGTGAACCATGGGCGGCAAGAGCTCGCCGACATCTCACTCCGAGTGGGCCAACACGCCGCCACTCTCGACATGAAGGGGTTCTTATGCCTAAAAGAAGCCGAGCACCAGTTAAAACCCAGCCGCCGCGTTCCCTGCATGACCACTTGCTCACCGCCCTTGGCACCGTCGACCGACCGGGTACCTTTTGCCTCAGCGGCGATCTGCCGCTGGTGATGCCAGGGCTCGAAGTCGATGGGCTGGGTGCGGTGCGGCTGCCGATCGGCAAGACGCAAACCCGCAAGCTGATCAAGCTGTGCCACCAAGCCCCGTATGGCAAAGGTACGGAAACCCTGGTTGATACCGACGTGCGGCGGGTGTGGGAACTCGATCCCGAGCAGTTTCACCTCACCAATCCGAACTGGCAGGAGTGGCTGTCAGTCCTCACCGACCGAGTCCGAGATGAACTCGGCCTGGGCAAGCGCAAGCTAACGCCTCATCTCTACAAGCTGCTGGTCTACGAAGCGGGCAGTTTCTTTTTGTCCCACCGCGACGGCGAAAAACTCGATCGCATGGTAGCGACGCTGGTCATCGGCCTGCCGTCGGTGCATGAAGGCGGCGAGTTGATCGTGACGCACGAGGGCACGCCACACGTCATCGAGTTTGCCGGAGCGTCGTCAGGACACGAGCTCAGTTTCGCCGCCTTCTATGCCGATTGCCAACACGAAGTGCGTCCGTTGCAAAGCGGCTATCGGCTGTGCCTGGTGTACAATCTGACGCTGGCGAGGTCTCGGGGTAAAAAAGGCATCTTGGCCCCGACCACGGCCGGAGCGGTGGAGGCGGTGAGGGGGTGGTTGGACGAGTGGCGCGAGACCGACGACGCGCAAAAACTCGCCGTGACGCTCGAACATCAATACACCCAGGACAGCTTGACCTTGGACACACTCAAGGGGGTGGATCGCGCCCGCGCCGAGGTGTTGTTCACAGCTGCCGAGCAGGCCGGTTGCGTCGCGCATCTGGCGCTGGTGACGTTTTGGCAGAGTGGCTCGGCCGAGGGCGGCTATGACGGCGGCTATCGTTACGGGCGATATCGACGCCGGTACTGGGATAATGACGACGAATACGAGTACGATGACGACGATGACGATGCCAGCCTGTACGAGATGGGCGAGGTGTACGACCAGAGCTTGGTCGCCAATCATTGGTCGGACCGCCAAGGGGGCAAAGTCGGGCTGGGCGACATCCACCTGGACGAAGAAGAGATCGTCGACTACCTGGCAGTGGAAGAGTGGGAGGCGAGCCGGGAGGAATTCGAGGGCTACACGGGCAATGCCGGCATGACCCTGGAGCGTTGGTATCATCGGGCGGCTGTCGTGATCTGGCCGCGCGACAAACATTTTGAGGTGTTGTGCACGGCCGGAACC
>JBAPYG010000483.1:0-1524 GCA_049284615.1 Acidimicrobiia bacterium | reverse complement strand
ATGTGTGTCCGGTCGTCTCCTCCCACATGGCTGCGGAGAACTGCGATCGCGCCGAGTTGTGTGTGCACACGAAGACGACACTCGTGGTCGGCATTGGCGTCAAACCGAGATCGAATGGCAACTGGCTCCAATCCAATGTCACATAACGTCGACGCCGATCTCCCTCCGAGGTGGTTCGCACGATCAGTCCGGCGGTCTCGAGGACAGTCAGATGGTGGGCCAAGAGGTTTCCACTCATGTCGACCAAACCCGCGAGCTCATCCACGGCGAGATCGCCTGTGGTCAGTTCCCGAACGATCGCGAGCCGTCGCTCGTCTCCCAACGCGGCGAACCTCCGGTAGAGGGCTTGGGTCTTCATAACTCAAACTATATTGAAGTAATTTTCCTTGAGCAATTGCCGTGCGGAGTATTCACCCCTGGGCTCCCGAGCCGGCGCTCGGTAGGAGAGTGGCGGAGGCGGACGGGAATCGAACCCGCCAGAGACCGTGTCGGCCTCTCACCGGTTTTGAAGACCGGGGGACCCACCAGGCGTCCGTACGCCTCCGCGGTTGACGGATCGTCAGCGTAGACTCGACCCTTGGCGTGAGCGGACTCGACCCGTGCTCGGGCCCGAGTCGTCGGGGCTGGGACATCGAAGGCACTGTTTGGGGAACGATGTCAGAGGTAAATACGCTCTAATGGACATGCCGGAAAGAAGCTTCGGGCGCACGGTTCGCTATCGAAGGACCAAGCTCGGACTGAGTCAGGCGAAACTGGGCGAACTGGTGGGACGGTCCACGGCGACGGTCCGGTCTTGGGAGCGAGACAAGTCTCGTCCCAACGATCCCAAGGTTTTGTCGACGCTCGCCGCGATCCTCGGCATCGATGAAATCCACCTCTTCGGAAAGGCCGATGTGGAGAAACCCATGTTCGAGGAGACGAGCCCTACGGTAGAACAGGCCCTGGCGACCCTGGCTCCCCCCAAGGCCGATGACCGAGCCGACTCCACGGATCACGAGAAGGAGCCTCGTGATGACGAGCGAGAGCGGGCCTCGGCCCCTCGAGCCGAGAGACACCTGGTTGGCGTGGGCACCGCTCCCTCCTACTCGGCGCCGCCCGACCCGCTGGCGAGGGTGCCACTGACACCAACGATCGGCGACCCGTCGTACATCGAGGACCGATCGCAACGCCAGCTGTATCGGGTGCGGACACTCGCCACGATGGTGGCCCTGGTGGCTCTGGTCGTTGCCTTCATCTGGGCGCTGGGCGAGGGGCTAGGCGCACTCGGCGAGTGGTGGGACGGCTTCTTTGGCCAGCTTCGCCTCTGAAGTCATGTCCTGGAGAATTTGTTTCCACCAATCCGATTTCTGTGGCAGAATTTCGTCACCAGAGAAAGGAGGTGGTCCGAACTTGTATGAATGTTTAAGGACTCTGGAGGTGGCCAAGCGCTGAGCGGCGCTGACCGCTGATGCGCCGCTCGTTTCACGAAACAGGTGGCGACTCCAAACTTGGACCACCCGGCCCGGGATACCGCGGAGCTAGTCC
>JBAPYG010000482.1:0-3322 GCA_049284615.1 Acidimicrobiia bacterium | reverse complement strand
GTCTGATCTCCCGGACGTGCTCCACCGGCTCCCCGTACCACCGCGCGGTCATCCGACGCCCCTCGGAGGTGACGCGATGGATCGTGCGGTTGGGACCGGCGTCTCCCTTCTCGGTTTGCACCGGAGCTGCGGCGCCCGACGCCACCAGGCGGTCGAGGGCTCGATAGACGAGCGGCCGTCGGACTGTGATGATCCTGCCCACGTCGTGGTCGGCCTGGAGCTCGCGGGCGAGGGCGAAACCGTGGCTCGGGCCCTCGGCGAGGAGCCCGAGGACGGCGTGTTCTGTCAGCGAGAGCGTGGTCGTGTCCATCGGTCTAGTCTCAATGAGAATAATGATCTCGTCCCTTCGATGGTGGCCGGCCCCGGTTCTCCTCGCTCTGACGCTCGTCGTGGCCGCCTGCTCAGAGGAGGTGGAGCCGCGAACCGAGCTGGTGGTGTCGGCGGCCGCTTCTCTCACCGACGTCTTCGAGCAGATCGGGGCTCGGTTCGAGTCCACCCACGATGGGATCGAAGTCGTCTTCAACTTCGGGGGCAGCTCGGCGTTACGAGAGCAGATCCTCGCCGGCGCCCCAGCCGATGTCTTCGCCTCGGCAAACCAGTCGAACATGGATGACATCGTGGCCGCCGGGCTGGTCGGGGACGGACCCGACTACTTCACCGCCAACCTGCTCGAGATCGCGGTGCCCCCGGGCAACCCGGCGGGTGTGGCCGGCCTGGAGGACTTCGCCCGGGAGGAGCTCTTCCTGGGGTTGTGTGCCGAGGGCGTGCCCTGCGGCGATCTCGCCCGCGAGGCTCTGGCCGCAGCAGACGTCGAGCCGGCGGCCGACACCAGTGAGCCGGACGTTCGCGCCCTCCTCGCCAAGGTCGAGTCGGGCGAGCTCGACGCGGGGATCACGTACGTGACCGATGTGCGCGCCGCGGATGGTCGTGTCGACGGAATCGAGATCCCTGCCCGGGAGAATGTCGCCACCCTCTATCCAATTGCGGTGCTCAGCGGTGGGGAACACCCCCAACCGGCAGCCGAGTTCGTCGATTTCGTGCTCTCCGATGTCGGTCAGTCGATTCTCCTCGAGTACGGGTTCAGCAGGCGATGAGCTCTCCCCGCGAGCATCGGCGTCTGCCGGCGTGGATGTTGGCGTTGGCGGCTCTGGCCATTGCCCTGTTCCTCCTGCCTCTGCTCTCACTCCTCGTCAGGGTTCCCTGGCGGGACCTGACCGGACTTCTCACCAGCGACTTCGCCCTCGAGGCACTCAGGGTCTCGGTGGTGGCATCGCTGGCCGCGACCGTGATCTCCCTGGCCCTGGGTGTCCCTCTTGCCTTTCTCCTGGCCAGAGTCGATTTCCCGGGCCGTGCCCTGACGCGTGGCCTGATCACGCTGCCCCTCGTCCTGCCACCGGTCGTCGGAGGTGCCCTACTCCTGTTTGCCTGGGGGAGACGAGGTGCGGTAGGCGAGCCGCTGTACGAGGTGACTGGTCTCGTCCTCCCCTTCTCCATCTGGGGCGTGATCGTGGCGACCACTTTCGTGGCGATGCCATTCATGGTGATCACCGTCGAGGGCGGTCTCCGCGCGATGGACGATCGATTCGAGGGCGCGGCTGCGACTCTCGGCGCCGGTCGCTGGACCGTGCTGAGACGGGTCACCCTGCCGATGGTGGCGCCCTCATTGCTCGCCGGGACCGTTCTCACATGGGCTCGTGCGTTTGGTGAGTTCGGGGCGACCATCACTTTCGCAGGCTCTCTCCAGGGAAGGACACAGAGCCTGCCTCTGGCGGTGTTCGTCGCCCTCGATGCGGATCGCGACATGGCGATCGCCATCAGCCTTCTGATGGTCCTGGTCTCGCTGGCCGTCATCGTGTCTCTGCGTGCCCGCTGGTGGGGGATCTCGTGAGCGGGCTCGAGGCCTCGATCACGCTGGCGAGAGGTCAGTTCGAGCTACAGATGGAGCTGTCCATCGATCCGGGGGAGACGGTCGCGCTCCTCGGTCCGAACGGGGCGGGAAAGTCGACGGCGGTGCACGCCCTGGCGGGTCTGGTTGCCTTGGACGCCGGCCGGGTCGCACTCGATGGGGTGGTCCTAGACGAGCCAGGCGCCGACATCTTCGTAGCCCCGGAGCATCGGTCCGTGGGTGTGGTCTTCCAGGACTATCTGCTCTTCTCCGGGATGTCGTGTTTGGAGAACATTGCATTCGGGCTGCGCAGCCGTGGTTGGAAGCGTGATGGTGCCCTGGAGCAGGCCCGGGTCTGGGCCGACCGGGTGGGATTGAATGACTCGGGCCGACGTCCCAGCGAGCTCTCCGGTGGCGAGGCACAGAGAGTCGCTGTGGCGCGGGCTCTGGCGATCGAGCCCGGGCTGCTCCTGCTCGACGAGCCGCTGGCCGCCCTCGATGTGAGCACACGAGCCGATCTCCGCCGTTGGCTACGCGAGCATCTCGAGACCTTTGCCGGCCCGCGGGTCCTGATCACCCACGACCCCGCCGAGGCCTTCCTCCTCGCCGACCGGGTTTGTGTCATCGAGGCGGGGCTCATCACACAGTCTGGTTCTGCAGATGACATCAGGCTCAGGCCCCGTACCCGGTACGCCGCCGACCTCGCCGGTGCGAACCTCCTGAGGGGAAAGGCCAGGGATGGCTCCGTCGACGTGGCTGGTCACACGATTCACATCGCCGACCACGAAATCGCCGGGTCGGTGCTGTTGACGGTTCACCCACACTCGATCTCGGTGTATCGCGAGCGTCAGGTGGGCAGCCCGCGTAACACATGGTCGACCGGCGTCGAGCAGATCGAGGAGATGGGAGAGCGGGTGCGCTTCACCACCGGTGTCCCCGTGGCACTGACGGTCGAGATCACCAGGGAGGCGGCGGCCGAGCTGGACCTCGTCCCCGGCCAGACCGTGTGGGTCGCAGTCAAGGCGACCGAGCTCGGCGTGGAGCGCGCCTGACCTCAGCCGGTGAGGTCGTCGACCGCCGTTGCCAGGGCTTCGAGAAGCGGAACCTCGTGCGGCGGAGGGAGATAGAAGATGACGTGGTCGGCGCCGGCTTCACGTGCCTCGTGAGCCGCGGCCGCGGCTTGATCCACGTCCTCGACCCATATCTGCAGCGACGTCTCGATCTCGGCGCGATCCCGCCCCAACTCATCACACCAGCGGTCCAGGACCTCGAGTCGGTACTTGAAGTCCTCGACGTCAGGATCCGGGTAGTTGTAGTGATCGGCCCACATGGCAACGGTGCGCAGGAGCCGCTTCTCGCCCTTGCCCCCGATGACGAACGGTGGGCGTGGCTTCTGAGCCGGCTTTGGCTCGCAATACGCCTCATTCAGCTGGTAAT
>JBAPYG010000481.1:0-6303 GCA_049284615.1 Acidimicrobiia bacterium | reverse complement strand
CTAGTCCAACTCGTAGGGTTGGGAGCCTTCGTGGGGGTGGTGGCCCCGGATGAGCATTCCAGCTCCTGGCGTTACGCGGCGATGACCGCGGCCCTTGGAGTCGGGGTGGTCGTTGTGCTGGTCGGATTGGGTCACTGAAAAGGCGCGTCGAACGGCTCGCTCATCCCCCGAGTAGACCCTCGAGGTCCGCCGACGGGGTGACGTCGGGCAACTTCATCATCCGGAAGCCATTGACGAAGCCGACGAGTGCGGCTAGCAGCGGGATCACCAGGGCCACCTGCAACGCCCGCGGGCGGGCGTCCGTGTTTATGCGGACTATCTCGTCGGCGATCTCGTCCGGTTGATCCGTGAGAAGACCCTCGAGTTGGGTGTTGCTCATCACCTGAGCGTCCTCCTCGAGGACCGTCGCCACCTGTTCTCGTTCTGCTGGCGGCAGCACGTCGCTGCCGTCGCTCATCGCGATGAAAGTGAACGAGAGTGTCGCCAACATGACACCACCGGCCGCTGCCAGCCCGAATGACAGTCCAAATGACCCGGCAGCCGAGTTGACACCGGCCGCTTCACTGACCCGTTCCTCCGAGATGGGTGCGAGGGCATAGTTGTTGAGTTGGGAGACCATCAGCCCGAGACCAAGACCCATGATGAGCATCGGAATCGCGAACCACCATCCGGTGTCGGTGCGCGGCACGATCGGGATCATCACCAGGATTCCCAGGCTGAGGAGGCCGAAGCCGGCCCGGATGATGCTCGCCGGCCGGCGTCTACCGACACGCTTTCCGGCGACCATCGCCACGAAGAACATAGTGAGGGACATCGGTGCCAGGGTAAGGCCGGTCTGCATGGCGTTGTACTCCAGCACCATCTGCAGAAAGATCGGCACGACGATCATCGACCCACCAAGGGCCGTCTGTTGCAGCAACTGCCCGGTGATGCCCAACCGGAACATCTTGGATCTGAGCAGGTCGGGATCGAGCAGTGGAACCTTGCCCTGGCGTTTGCGGCGCAAGAGCCAGAAGGAGAGAGCAGTCAGGGAGACCGCCCCGATCAGGATGAGAAGCCCGACGTTCTCGCCGCCCTCCTGCCAGGCCAGGATTCCCATCACCAGCCCACCCATTCCGAGGATCGAGAAGAGCGCCCCAACGAGATCCATGCGCCGATCCCCGGTGAACGGCACGTCGCGGACGAGCCCGATTCCCGCCAGCACGACGACGATGATGACCACCTCCAAGAGGAAGCCGATGCGCCACGAGAGATATGTGGTGACGAAGCCACCGATGAGTGGGCCGACGGCGGCGGCGATGGCCGCAGACGCACCAACGAGCGCATATACCCGCCGTTGGGCGCTGCCTGCGAAATTTCCGTGGATGAGCGACTGCATGGCGGGAAGCAGTAGCGAAGCCCCCAAACCTCCGAAGATCCCCCAGAAGATGATCATGGGGACCAAGTCGGAAGTGATGGTCATGGTCAAAGCGCCCAAGGCGTAGGCCACCAGACCGATCACGTACGCTCTCTTGCGTCCGATCAGGTCGCCGACCTTGCTACTGATCAGAATGAACGCCGCGGAGACCAATGCCTCGATCGCAATCGCCGCCTGTACCCCACTGACGGTGGTGCCCAGGTCGTTGACGACCGCGGCGATGGAGACATTCATCAAGGTCGTATCGACGACCAGAACGAACATCGCCATCGCCAACAAGATGGCCAGCTTCGGATTCCACTCCCCTGTGGGCGTCTTCGGTGTCTCGCTGTCGATATTCATGAACTCTCTTGATCCTCAGGCCTCGGCTGCAAGAAGGACGATGATGCCCGAGCCCGAGACTCCTGGAAGCGTCACGCGACTTCCGATGACGCCAGCCCTGAGGCGAAGTATTTCAGGGCCGTTTTGGTCTTGGTCTGCTGCTTCGCGGTCAGGTCGATCCCGTGGTCAGCCAGGTAGGCACGCGTCGTCGCCGCCACCTGGAAGGCATCGGATGGCGCCGACTTGGTCGAGAGTTCCAGGATTCTCGACCCATCGGGGTACATCCAGAGCTCGGCGGCCATCGGCCTACCCAGGGTCTTCGGGTTGAACTTGAGTTTCAGGAGTGTTATCGGCCCCAGCACACTGAGGTCTCTCATCCTGAGGCCCGCCGGGGCGTGCTGGTGGAAGAAGTCTTTCTGTCCTTTGGAGAGGATGCTGCCGATCCTGGCGTTCCCGAGTGCGACCTTGCGGACGTCGGACGCCGTGCTCACTCTCTTTATCGACCCGGAGCAGACGAAGCCACCGGGCATGGCGTCCACTTCGACGCTAAGGCCCTTCGGGCGATGACCTCTTTCCAGACGCACGCCCGTGGGGAGGGGACGGAGCTTCACCACTGTGTCGCCGGCACCCCCTTGGATACGACGGCTTCGAACCACCACGCCATTGTTGTAGAGCGTCAGCTCTGGAGTGTCGAAGAAGATCACCTGACGCAGCCGAGATTCGAGCGGGTCGAGATCCAGAGAATCCACGGCTGAACGGAATCCGTGATCGGGAACGGTCAGCTTCAACTCGACCGAGTCGGCCCGGTTCATCTCCGTCAAGAGCTTGGAGAGCTGGGCATCATCGAGCGTTTTCGTCATCGCATCCTCTGGTTCCGAAGCTTCGCGAGCAAGGCTGGTCAGCCGACCAGCGGTTGCCCGACCTTTTCTACGTCGGATGAAGTCGAGTTTCGTCCTCCAAACAGGGCTATTCGCGCCCCGCGTTGAGTACCAGGCTGGGTATCTGTTAGCCGATTTGGGGGGATGGACTTTGCACCGAAACAACGCACTCTCCACAGGGAACGGCTCTAGGAGAATGTGATTTGAGCGATAAGGAATTAGAGGTAGGGCCCGTCGATTGCATCGTCGTCGAATGGCCGGCAGGCTCGCCACCGAATGGCGAAGCGTTCCCTCATCTGATCGACCTCGTAGATCGTGGGATCATTCGAATCCTCGACCTCGCTTTTGTGGAGAAGGGATCAGACGGAACCGTTGCCAGAGCGCGGGATTTCCGCCCAGACCACTTTCCAGTAACCGTTGAAGGGTGAGATTCCCCATGCGGCGCTGAGCTTCTCGACGATTTGGAGTCCCCAGCTGTCACTGGGGGATGCTCCCAGGGCTGGCGGTGCGGAGGATTCGTCTGAGACTTCGATGCGGATCACATCGTTGGTTTCGATAGCAACCCGGTAAGGGGTGGCGGCGTGCATCGTGGCGTTGGTAGCCAATTCAGAAGCAACAAGGACAGCGGGATGCTCAATGTCGACTTCCGCCACTCGACAAACCAGTTCACGGACGTCCGCTACCGCCTCGCTGTCGGGTGGAAAATGCATTACAACTGCAGGCACTAGCAGCACCGATCATTCGACTCTATACATTTTCCCCTTATTGAAGTTGCAGGAAACGTCGCATACAATCCGGGCCGTCACCGCTGCGGACCCGGGCGGGGACCAGGCAGAGGTATTGGAGATAAGGGGGTTGTGGTTGTGACTGCAGACGCCGCGTTGACTTCCAGTATCGAGGCGCTTTCGGATGGGGCTGCGATTCTCGTGTTGTCCGGCGAGATCGATATGGCCACCGCTCCAAAGATGGTCTCTCGGTTCCAAGAACTGGCGGACAAAGGGCTTACTAGCGTAATTGTCGACGCCAGAGAGGTCAGGTTCATCGACTCAACCGGACTTCACGGGCTCACCGAAGGCAAACGAATCATCCACGAGAAGGGGAGCCAGATCGTCCTGGTCCCATCCGCTCAGGTGAGTCGACTCCTCGAACTGGTGTTTCCAGGGAAGTTGTTCGCCACTCGGGTGGAGACAATGGACGAGGCGCTGGAAATCCTCAGCGTCAAGGATTAAGCGACCGATACGGTCCGCCCGGCAGCTCCTTCCCGTGCCTGATCCCACTCGGGCCTTCGGCGCAGCGCGTCGGTCTCGACGTCGGGTCAGTCGGCGAGGGTCTTGAGTAGCCGGCGCATCGCCGGAGTCAGGTCGGTACAGGACATTAAGCGGAGCGTACGGCGCGCCTAGGACCGATCAGCCTCGCGCTCGGTGACGCCAGACGAATTGATCGAAGCAACCCGAGAACTCGAGAAGTGAGACGGTCATCAACTTGTTGAACCAGTCAACCCACATAGGAGAAACCCCCGGAGTGATGACCCTTCTCGGGGAAACCACACCGGGGGGGTCTCTTTGGTGCCGCGGGGAACGAACGATCTGTTGGCCTGAGGACGGGTTAGCCCCAGAGCGCCACAGATACCAATACGATCGCAACGAGTATCAGCAATGCCGCCAGGGGCCACATTGACCATTTGGGCGACGGATACTCGTCGACGTAATCATCCCGCTCGTCGCGGGTCTCAGGGAGATGTACTGGGTACATGGCCGCCTCCTTTCAATGAGACGCGCCTTCCGGTTACCCCTCCCGACGACCGGAGAAACCACCGCGCAGCTTGTCCGCGCGAAGTTTCGTTTGTTTACGGTAGGTAACGTTCAGGCTGCGGGGCAAATAGTCGCCGCGGTGGAAGTGCTCCAGCTCACGACATGGGAGCTAACCCCCCCCAGGGGGCCTGTGGATAGGCAACCTGATAGGCAACCTTCGGAGTGACCACCCCCGAAAAAACCGTGTGGGCCGTGCGGGACTTGAACCTGCGACCTCTCGCGTGTGAGGCGAGCGCTCTAGCCAGACTGAGCTAACGGCCCGAAGGATTGCACAGGTTACCGAGGTGGCACGCGCTAGTCGACACGACCACTGCCACAATGCCGAAGCATGAGTCTGTCCGATCACGGCCCATATCCGGCGAGCGACGGCTACCAGGAAGCGATTGCCCTCGACAGGGAGGACCCACTCGCCAATCACCGCGATCGCTATGCCCGTGGCGATAGCAGCCTTATCTATCTCGACGGGAACTCTCTGGGTCGATTGCCCCAGGCGGCGATCCCCGTCATCGAGGATGTCACCGAACGCCAGTGGGGCGATCGGCTGATCCGGTCGTGGAACGAGGGCTGGTGGGAGCTTCAGGTGCGACTGGGTGACAAGCTGGCTCCACTGGTCGGTGCCGGTCCCGGCGAAGTCATCCTCTCCGACTCGACTTCGGTCAACCTCTACAAGCTAGCGATGGGTGCGATGGGTGCCGCAGACGAAGGTCGGAGCCATATCGTCACCGACGACCTCAACTTCCCGTCCGATGTCTACATCCTGGAGAGCGTCGCCCGCTCCCACGGCGGAGATCTGCAGGTAGTGGCTTCCGATGGAGTCGAAGGCCCTGTGGGTGAGCTGAACCAGGCTATCGGCGAGCGCACTGCTCTCGTCTCACTATCCCACACGGCGTTCAAGTCTGGTTACACCTATGACATGACCGAGATCACGGATATGGCTCATCGCTCGGGGGCGATGATCCTGTGGGATTGCAGCCACAGTGTCGGGGCCATCCCGATCGACTTCGAGAGGTCCGGAGTCGACCTGGCCATCGGTTGCACCTACAAGTACCTGAACGGCGGGCCGGGCAGCCCGGCGTTCCTCTATGTCCGGTCCGAGCATCAGGAACGGCTGGAGAACCCGATCACCGGTTGGTGGGGGCACCGGAGCCCGTTCGACTTCGACCTCGAGTTCACCCCGATCGACGGGATCAGACGTTTCCACTCGGGAACGATGCCGATCCTGTCGCTGGCAGCGATCGAACCGGGTCTCGACGACGTGCTCGATGCGGGGTCCGGCGCGATCAGGTCCAAGTCGAGACTCTTGACCAGCTACGCCGTCGATCAGTGGCGGAGACATCTCGCGCCGCTGGGCTTCGGCCTCGCCAGTCCTCGGGAGCCCGAGCGTCGCGGCCCACATGTCGCCCTGGGTCATGAGATGGCATGGGCGATCACGAGGGCGATGATCGAAGACGCTCACGTCATCCCGGATTTCCGCGCCCCCGACAACATCAGGCTCGGGCTGCCCCCGTTGTACACGAGTTACGCCGACGTCCACACCGCGATTCAGCGGATCAAGCTCGTCGTCACCGAGGAGGCGTACCTGGCCCATCTCGGCGACGATGCCGTGGTCACGTGAGACGTCACGAGTTCGAGGCGGAGGTCGACCACGTGATCGAGTCATTGCCGCCATGGGTCATCTCACAGATCGACAACCTCGTGGTCGTCGTCGAGGACACTCCCAACGCGGAGCAAGGCGATGTCCTCGGCATCTACGAAGGCATTTCGCTGGCCGAGCGAGACGACTACTGGGGGGCACTACCCGATCGGATCGTGATCTTCTATCGGCCACATCTCGAGATGGGTCTTGGCGAGGAGGGGTTGAGGGAGGAGATCAGAC
>JBAPYG010000480.1:0-4236 GCA_049284615.1 Acidimicrobiia bacterium | reverse complement strand
GCACCTCATCGCGTCACGTTTGGATCGGGGCTTGTGGACCCGACTCCACGACGGCGTCTACCAGGTCGACCGGCGCCCACCGGAATGGGAGGACCGGCTGGCCGCCGCCGTCCTGGCGTGTGGCCCGTCGGCGGCGGCATCGCATCGGGCGGCCCTCGTCGTTTGGGGTCTCGACGGGATTCGTGGCGCCCCTCTCGAGGTGACGATGCCCTTCGGGAACCTGGGCTTTCCCGAAGGGGTCATCGTCCACCGCACGCGTCGTCCTTGGGACCGAGTGGAGGCTCGCCAGATTCCGGTCACGACGGTCGAGCGGACCCTGCTCGACAGTGGAGCGCTTCTACCCGACCGCGCCGTCGGCAAGGCGTTGGACTCGGCCCTCCGAATGGGACTGACCACGATGGAAGGCGTGCAGCAGACCTTGGCCACCGAGGGTGGGAGGGGTGTGCGTGGCACCCGACGTCTCCGCAGGGTGATGTCAGACCGGTCTTACGACGTGGCGACCGACTCGGGCGCCGAGTTCGACATACTGCACCACATGAAGCTCGCCGCCCTTCCTCCACCCGAGTTGAACCACGTTCTCTTCCCCCGTGGTGACCGGCGGATACCCGACTTCTTCTGGCCGGACAAGGCCAAGGCGGTTGAGATCGACGGAGTCGACGCTCATTCCTCGGCCGACAAGCTCGACGACGACCTGGAACGTCAGAACGCGATCATGGACCTGGGGATCGAGATCCGCCGATTCAGCGCGAGACGGGTTCGCCGTGACCCCGACGGCGTCGTCCGGGACATCGCTCACTTCCTCCAAACGTGACGCGCGCTCCGTTCTGTGTCAGTTACGGGCGGCCACACCGCCCGTAACTGACACAGAACGGTGTGGGGACGCCGGGAGCGCTCTCTACTCGGCTCGTCGGCCGTCGAGGATCTGTAAGAACGAGCGGGTTCTCAACTCTTCGACCGTCAGACCGCTTCGTCTGGTGGCTTCCGATTCGGTGATGGCGCCGCAGTTGATGGCGCGGAGGAAGTAGTTGAGGAGGCCTTGGCCGGTGGCGGCGTCGTCGAAGACGTCCCCGACCAACGTGGCCTTGGCCGCCGACTCGACGAAGTTGGAGAGCCGGCTACCCGCCACGTCGAGACCTTCGAGGAAGAAGGAGTACACGGCGGCGTACCTGGTCACGAGTTGGGCGGGATGGAGGTCCCATCCCTGGTAGTAGGCGTGGGAGAGAGAGTGGCGGATGTGGTCGTAGTGGAGACGCATGGCGCCGTGCACCACATCGGGGTCGTCGCCGACGGGCATGACGTTGGTGGCGCCATCGGAGATCCAGACACCGGTCCCGGCGAGGCTGACCTGTTGGGCATGACGGGCGAAGTCACAGACCGGATGGTCCATGGACTGATAGGCCGCGGTGATGTCGAGCGACGCCGTGTAGTCGTACGTGCCGAAGTGCGCACCGCGCACCCGCCCCCGGGCGGCATCGACCCACTTGCGCACACCGGCGGTCCCATCGACGTCGAAGATCATCTGCGGTGTCTCCACCATCAGCTCGATGGGGATCCGGTCGATACCGAGCGTGCTCTCGATCTCCTCGAGCGCGGCATCGACGACCTCGACCTGGGCGACATCCTGCAGCTTGGGGATGGTGACGCAGAAACCTTCGGGCAGACCGTTCCCCTCGGTGACCAACGTGGTGACGAAGATGTCGAGGGTCCGCAACGACCTGCGATGCAACTCGGCGCTGAGCGACTTGACCCTGATGCCCAGATATGGGGGCAGAGCCCCGGCCTCGATGCCTTCCGCCACCTCGAGGGCGGTGGCGCGGGCGTCGTCGTCCTCCTCGTCGTCGGGGCGATGGCCATAGCCGTCTTCGAAGTCGATGCGGAAGTCTTCGACGGGCTCCCGGGCCAACTTCTCCATGACGGCGGGGTAGACGGTCTCGGCCAAGGCTTCGTCGAGCCCGAGCACCGAGGCCAGGGCATCGGGCCCTCGCACCCACTTGCCGGCGAACTCGAGTGCCAGTTCCCCCAGCTTCGCCGTCGTGGTGGAGCCAAACAGCTGGGCGCCACCGTAGACGGTGGAGACGGGCTGACGCTCCGCTCGCTCGCCGGGAAAGTCCTCGGCGATGCGGGCAGATGCCGCAGTGAGCAGTTGTGTCCAGGCATCGATAGATTCGGGTTGCAGAGTCATAGGCACGCGACTCTATGAGTCGGGTTAGCTTGTTGCCCGATGTCGACCCTTCTGGTCCGGAATGCCCGTGTCCTCGTCACCATGGACGGCCGCGAGATCGAGGAGGGGGGCATGCTCATCCGCGATGGATGGATCGAGACCGTGGGGCCGAGCGCCGACATCCCGGCGACCGCCGACCACATCGTGGATCTCACCGATCACGTCGTCCTGCCCGGGCTGGTCAACACCCACCATCACTTGTTTCAGACGCTGACCAGGGCCTTTCCGGGAGCACAGGATGTTGGGCTCTTCCCATGGCTGAAGACGCTCTATCCGGTGTGGGCACGGCTGACCCCGGATCACGTTCGCACCGCCACGCGAGTCGGGCTGGCGGAGCTGGCGCTCAGCGGGGCCACGACCGTGTTCGACCATCAGTACCTGTGGCCCAACGGCTCGCGCATCGACGACCAGTTCGAAGGGGCCGAGGGCCTCAACATCCGGTTCGTGGCGTCACGAGGTTCGATGAGCCTTGGTGAGTCCCGGGGCGGCCTGCCCCCGGACTCCGTCGTTGAGGACGAGGAATCGATCCTGGCGGAGAGCATGCGGGCGGTCGAGGCCTTTCACGATGCCGACAAGGGTGCCATGCGTCAGGTGGCCCTGGCGCCCTGCTCGCCGTTCAGCGTCACACCCGAGCTCATGAGACAGTCGGCGACCCTGGCACGAGCCATGGGAGTGTCTCTTCACACCCATCTCGCCGAGACGAGAGACGAGGAAGAGTTCTGCATCGAGAACTTCGGTCTCCGGCCTGTCGCCTACATGGAGGGCCTCGACTGGTCCGGGTCGGACGTCTGGTATGCCCACGCGGTCCATGTGGCCGAAGAGGAAGTTCGTCGCATGGGAGACCATGGGACTGGCGTGGCGCACTGCCCGACGTCCAACATGCGTCTGTCATCGGGCTTGGCCCCCGTGGCTGCCTACATGGCCGCCGGGGTGCCGGTGGGACTCGGTGTCGACGGCTCGGCTTCGAACGACTCGTCCCACATGCTGGCCGAAGTGCGCCAGGCCATCCTGCTGAACCGGATCGCGGTGTCCCCGGGCGTGGGTGAGGGCCCTCAGCTCGGTGTGCGCCAGGCCCTCGAGTTGGGCACGGTCGGCGGGGCCCGCGTCCTCGGGCGTGACGACATCGGCCGGCTCGCCCCCGGATACGCCGCCGACTTCATAGCCTTCGACCTCGACCGTCTCGACTTCGCCGGGGCACAACACGACCCCGTCGCCGCATTGGGTCTGTGTGCTCCAGTGCGTGTCGATCACTCCTGGGTCGGCGGTCGGCCACTCGTCGTTTCCGGTTCGCTGGTGGGCGTGGAGCTCGATGCCCTGGTGGCGGCGCATAACCGTTTGGCGTCCGATCTCGCCGAGTAACTTCACGACGTGCAGGCCCACCATCCGAAAACCCTGGACGAGGCCCTCGCCGCCGTGAAGTCAGGGGCAACGCCCTTGGCCGGTGGCACCGATCTGATGGTCGAGGTCAATTTCAGGCACTCCCGGCCCGAGCAAGTCGTGGGCCTGCGTCGAGTCGATGAGCTCGCCGAATGGGACGGCCGACGAATCGGGGCCGGCGTGACCTGGCGTCGCTTGGAACAGGGGGCACCACAGGCGCTGGCGCAGGCGGCTCGCACCGTCGGGTCCCCCCAGATACGCAACGCCGGGACGATCGGAGGCAACCTGGCCACCGCAAGCCCCGCCGGGGACGGGCATCCGTTTCTCGCCGCAGTCGACGCCGCTGTCGAGCTGACGTCGCTCACCGGTAGCAGGGTCGTCCCCTGGGACGAGTTCTTCACGGGTGTCAAGCAGACTTCGATGCGGGAAGACGAGCTGATCACGGCCGTTCTCCTTCCCCCCGTGCCGATCGGTCGACAGGAGTTCGGCAAGGTAGGGATACGCAACGCAATGGTGATCTCCACTGTCTGTGCGGTCGTCACCCGCGCCGACGACGGCACCACCACCGTCGGGTTGGGCTCGGTTGCACCCACCCCGATTCGGGCGCGTCGTGCCGAGGCCATGATCTCGGCGGTCTC
>JBAPYG010000479.1:0-3543 GCA_049284615.1 Acidimicrobiia bacterium | reverse complement strand
AGATCGCCCTCGTAGAAGACCCCCGCTCCCTCCGCGCCGATGTACCGGAGTGTGTCACCAAGACCTGGGAACTGGATCGTCGCGCCCAGTGGCCGGGACCGCTCACCGGCGAACAAGGCGTCCCGAGCCACCGGGTCGCTCAGATAGATAGGAGCGGCTCCGTCGTTTAGGTAGAGATGACAGGGCGCGCTCAGTGGGAAACCTTCCTCGACCGCGTCTGCCACCACCTCCATGAGCCATGACCACGGGACGAGGCCGAACATGTCGGCCGCACTGCTGAGACCGGCGAACACCCCGGGAACGGCGATCGACCCGGCGTCCACCAGCGTCGTCACCCCGCCCCCGTATGCCATCGTTACCTCCCGGAGACGGGGCTCGCCGGTGAACCCCTTGCCCGGGAATGCCATGTAGCCATCGACGACGACAGGTGATCGTCCCGGCACATCGACGGTCAAGAAGCCACCGCCACCGGGGCCACACACCCCGGGCTCGGTGCACATGGCGGTGAGGGCGGCGACGATGGCGACATCCACGACGGACCCGCCCTCCTCGGCCACCACGATTCCGGCGTCGGTGACGACGCTCGATGGTCCCGCTACGGCGATCCGAGGCACCGGGACAGGTTAAGCATCGGCGTAGGGTCGATCCCATGTCCAGCACAGGTCTCGAGGTCGCCATCGCCGAAGCGAGGCTCGGGCTGGACGAGGGGGGAATTCCCATCGGCTCGGCCCTCCTGATCGGCGATGACGTCCTGGGCCGGGGTCACAATCGCCGGGTGCAGATGGGGTCGGCCACCAGGCACGCCGAGATCGATGCTCTCGAGGATGCCGGTCGTCTCCCGGCCTCCACCTACAGGAGAGCGACGATCTACACGACGCTCTCTCCCTGCGACATGTGCACCGGCGCCATCGTCCTCTTCGGCATCCCCACGGTGGTCGTTGGCGAGAACCGAACATTCATGGGGGGCGAAGATCATCTGCGCGCCCGCGGTGTGAGTGTCCAGGTCGTCGACGACGAGCGCTGCGTCGCCCTGATGGAGAGTTTCATCGCGGCCAACGCCGAGCTCTGGAACGAGGACATCGGCGAGTCGTGATCAGCGGCTGATCCCGGCGGCGATCAGTCGTTCGAGTCTTCGCATCTCGCCCGGGCCCATTGGCCCGGGGCGCCGTCTCACGTAGAAGGTGTCGACGAGCTCGTCGGCGCGGCTGTCCAGCTTGGCGAGGCGGATCTCCAACCCGCTCTTCGTGAGGGATCCGAGGATCTCGGCGAGGCGCCCGACCCGATCGGAGCATCTCACCACGACGACCATGTCGCCAGTGGCACTGTCGACACCACACTCGATTCGGGGGTCGGCACCCGGCCCGGCGGTCGACCCATACGCTCTGGCGCGAGCCGCTACCTTCGAGCCCGTGTCGAGCTCCCCCAGCACAGCCGCCTCGATGTTCTCCCTGGTGCTCTGCCAGCGACGATCGCTCACCATCTGGCCGGTGCGGTCGTCACGAACCTGAAAGGAGTCGACCACGAGCCCGTCGGCGCGCGTGTGCATCCTCGCTTCGAGGACATCGACGCCATTGGCGGCAAATGACTCCGCCACGCGGAGACGAAAACCCGGATCATCATCGCCCACGACGACGACGGTCTCCGCGGGAGCCCGTCCCCTCACCCCCAGCGCCGACCGGCCCTGGCGACCCAGGATCAAGTCGAGATGCCAGACGACATCCTCTGTTGGCGTGCTCCGCAGATAATCCTCCGGCATCGCCTCCAGATGATCCGTCATCGCCACCGTGCGATCGGTCGTCACCGCCTCGAGAACCAGATCGCGGGTGGTGCCGGGGGCGATCTTCGACCCATCAGGGGCGAAACGAGACATGACACGTGCATAGAGCGTCCTGACCAGGGTGGCCTTCCAATCGGTCCACATCGTCGGACCGGTGGCCCGGGAGTCGGCAACGGTGAGCAGATAGACCAACCTCGTCTGGCTCGGCCCCCCCAACTCCCCGGCGACTTGCTCGATGACGGCCGGGTCGTCCAGATCGCGCCTGGAGGCGGTCTCCGCCAACAGCAGGTGGTTTCGAACGGCTCCCTCTAGCAGGGCGGCCGGCTCACCGCTGACACCGACCCGGGTGCAGAAGCGACGGGCGATGTCGCCACCCACCCGGGCGTGATCCCCACCGTGACCCTTTCCGATGTCATGGAGGAAGGCCGCGAGGAGGGCAACATCGGGCCGGTCCAACTCGTCGGCTACACGCCGATAGCCATCTTCGCCCGTGAGAAGCTCTCTCATCTCTGCCACGGTCCGCCAGAGGTGGGCGTCGACCGGGTGCTCGTGGAACGCGGCGAGTTGGGGCAAGCAGCTGACGACGCCCCACTCGGGGAGGACACCATCGAGCAGTCCGTCGTCCCAGAGGCGCTCGAAGCCGATGCGCCCTTGCTCTCCCGTCTGGAGCAACGACAACAATTCCTCGAGCGAAGGCTCGCGGTCGAGCCGGATCGGCGCGGCTCGACGGGACCAGACTCGTCGCCGAGCCGAGTACTCGGGCTCGCCGACCTCCGGCCAACGATTGGTCGCCAGACGGTCAACGGTTTGGAGCGAGGTCACGAGACGCTGCGCCGCCTCGAAGACGTCGATGCCGAGCCAACGAGCGGCCATCTGGCGAACCTCGGGTGCGAACTCGTCCTGGGCCCGGCCGGTGACGGCGTGGAGGGCGTTGCGGATCTCGATGAGGTGCGCTCTCGCCTCGTCCTCCTCCGGGCGGGAGTCGGCCGAGAATCGCCCGATCAGAGCCTCCCGGCGACGCTCCCACTCGAAGCCCTGCAGTGTCCGCAAACCACCTCTCCCCGTCTTGAGGTTGGCGGCCATGAGCAGATAGGGGCTCTGCAGACGACGTTGTCTCTCCGCCGCCACCAGATGACGTCGTAGCGGTCTCGCCCTGGTCACGGTGGTGACCTCCGTCATCAACCTCTCGAAGAGCTGCCGGTCACCGACGACGAGCCGGCTGGTGAGGAGCGTGGTCTGGGTGTCGAATCTCTCCTTCGCGGCGCCGCCCGCCTCCTCGAGGGTTCGGACCGAATGACCGAGACGCAGCTTCGCGTCCCAGAGGGGTCGAAAGAGCTCGGCGGCCAGGTCGGACGGGTCGTCGATCTGGTGCAGGATCATGAGGTCGACATCGGAGTAGGGGCTCAACTCACCCCGCCCGTACCCTCCGAGCGCCACGATCGCGACGTCCTCCGGCACAGGGGACATCACCGCTGAAATCGCTCCGTCGAGACCGTCCGTCAGAGCTGAGCACACCTCATGACCTCCGCTACCCAAACGCTCGTGGCGCATGGAGTCGCGGAGGTCGATGAAGTCGGCGAGGAGCTGGCGTCCCCGGTCAGATGGCGTCGGCACCCCTCTCACCCGTGCGAATACGCACGGCATCGTATACGGGGACGACGACGATCTTCCCGTCACCGATCTCCCCGGTGTGTGCCGATTTCTCGATGGCGTCCACTGCCACACTGGCCAGGTCGTCATCGACGAGGATCTCGAGACGCACCTTG
>JBAPYG010000478.1:0-4530 GCA_049284615.1 Acidimicrobiia bacterium | reverse complement strand
CCCTACTACCAGAGCCAGAAGAAGTAGGACCGGCCGGGCGGATCCAACGTCGGGTCGTGGGCTCAACCAGGTTCGAGCTCGACGCCTTTCGTGTGCCAGCAGCCTCGACCTGATCCGTGACGACTGCCGGCTACCGTTCGTGGGCACCAACTCCGGACTGCGGACGGCTGCCAGAAACGTCGGCCTTCGAGCTGCGATCTCAGTCGTTCTACGATCCCTCGGTGGACTTCGACACGGCGTGGGGCGGGCTCGATCCCCGTTTTCGGATGAGCCTTCAGCAGGCGTGGGCGTCGCTCGGGCGCCGGGGCCTCCCGGTGGGTGCCGTGGTAGCGCGAGACGACGATGTCCTGGCTGCGGGACGGAATCGCGTTTACGACCCGCCGGGCGGATCAGATCCGTTGCAGCGAACTCCTCTCGCGCACGCAGAGATGAATGCTCTCGCCTCCCTCACCGACGAGACGGACTTCAGCCGTTGCTCGATCTGGAGCACGCACGTTCCATGCGCGATGTGTGAGGCCGCGATCGAGTTCGCAGGATTGTCGTCCACCCATTACTTGGCCGACGACCCGTCGAGCGAGGACGCTGATGCTCCTCGTCCGGTGACTGCGCCTGCTGCGAGCATTTGGACGGTGGTTGCCAATGTGATGTTCCTCCACAACGTGGCGTGGGTTGGGGGGCGGGACGCTCCAATCGTGGCCCGCTATGCCCGCCGGGAGCCCGAGATCGCAGCGTTGGCGCTACGCGTTCTCGATGATCAGATCTTCATTCGGGCATCAACTGAAGGTGCCGACCTACCCGCTGGACTTGCGTCGCCATGGGAGAGCGTCATCGAGGTGACCGAAGTTCGTGCTGCTCGAGGTTGAGGCGAGTGGGTTTCACCAAGGCTGAGTTGGAAGAGTTTCGTGATGCGACCGTCCCCGATCTGATCGGTGCCGACTGCCGTCTTCTCTTCGTCGGGATCAATCCGGGTTTGTGGACCGCAGCCACCCAGACTCACTTCTGTCACCCGTCGAACCGCTTCTACCCGGCTCTGCGGCGGGCCGGGCTGATCGACTGGAGTGTCGACACGGACACCGGGATGAGCGATGAGCAGCGTCGGGACTTCGTCGAGCGAGGGATGGGCATCAGCAACCTCGTCGAACGCGCCACGGTCAGGGCGGCCGAGCTCGGGCGCGAAGAGCTCCGAATGGGGGGGCGACGTCTTCGCGATCTGGCCACCTCCGTCAGGCCCGAGGTGGTCGCGGTGGCCGGGGTCACCGCATATCGTGAGGCGTTCGCCGAGAGTGCGGCCTCGCTCGGCCCCCAGTCCTCGCCTCTCGGGACGGCGGAGTTGTGGTTGGTCCCCAACCCGAGTGGCCTGAACGCGCACGAGACGATCGAGAGTCTCGCCGATTGGTACCGGAGAGCGGCAATGGCGGCCGGCATCGCATGAGTGAGCCGACCCCTCGCCAGGTTCTCTACGCCCTGGTCGGCGCCGGTTTCGTCCTAGTCGTCTCGATCCTGGTCGTGGGTGCCGCCGTCGCCGGGCTGGTGCCCGCGTGGTGGTCGGGCGTGATGGCCCTTCTCGTCATCGCGAGCGGTGCGTGGATGGCACGGAACTGGCGGCGAACCGGCCCTGTCCTGATCATCGCGATCGGGCTGTTCGTGGTGTGGACGACAGGGACCCTGATCCTGGCGACGTAGCGGGCCGGTTACTCCGCCACGCGGTCGAGGTACAAGCTCTGCGTCGACCGGCCGAGCCAACCACTCTTGTCCCACAACGTGCCCGTGGCGACGCCGCGCCCCAGATTCTCGTAACCCGACTCGGCGGAGAGGGCGAGCCACTCCCCGCTCGGATACCTCGCGATGTGCACCGTCAAGTCCGGATTCATGAACACCCAGCGCGTGTAGTCGAGCCCCCGACTGATCCCATTGCAGAAATCGGCCGTCGCCACCACGCGCTGGAGCGGTGTCGTCTCGTGGTCGGCGACCATCGGCTTCTTGAGACGCATCCACACCGCTCCCGGACCTTTCTCGCCGAACCCGCCGAAGACCTCGCGAACCTCCATCACACTGCGATGGAACATCGTCTTGCCCGCCTCGCCGACTCCCCACGCTTCGCCCACTGCACCGTCGACCTCGTCCGGTCCCGGCAATTCCAGTGGGGGCGGGCCGGCGTCGTCCGGGAGTGGCATGTTCGCCACACGCAGACGCTGCACCGTCGCCATGGAGAGGAGGGCGTCGTTGGGATCGAACACGCGGGCTTCCACGGACTGGATCCTCTTGCCCTCCCGTACCACCTCCGTCTCGATTCTCAGATCGACGAGGGGCACCACTCTGAAGATCTCCACGGTCAGCCGATCCACTTGCATGTCGCTCAAGGTCGGTACGAATCTCTCGACATGCCCGGCGATCAGCGCCGCCACCGCCCCGCCGTGCTGTCCCTCCTCGTACCAGCCGGCATTGGCCAGGGGTGTCGATCGATAGATGTTCTCGGCTTGCCCGGGCAGGTAAACGCCCGCATGTTCTTCGCTCATCGCAGATGGACGGTAACTGAGACCTTTTCGTGGGCCATCTTGCGTTTAGCATCCTGGGCAGTGACGACTGAAGAGGCCACCAGAGAGTCGCCGGGCATCGTCTCCCGGCTCGGTCCGCCGTTGGTCTTGTCCTCGGTGCTGGCGTCGACGCTGGGCATCGTCATCGCTCAATTCCTCGACGATCTGGGGGACGGGTTGCTCGCCGAGTTCCTCGGTGGTGACGCCGTCCTCTACAACAACCGTGTCGAGTTCACCGGAGCCTCTGACCTCGCTTGGGGCGGTGGCTTCGCCCTGTGTCTGTTGATCGGGCTGTTTGCGCTCTTCGTCTATCCAACCCAGCGGGGTCGGGGGGTGTCCCGGCTCGTCTTGTTGTGGATGTTGCTCCACGTGCTCAGTCAGGCCCTCATCCAGGCCGTGCTCATGCCTTTCTCCGACGACAACCCCCTGGCGCTGGCGTACGCCACCTTCGACGCCCCGCCCGGTCTCGACGTCGTGATCGCGGCGGCGGGCGGCATCGGGCTCTTGCTGATCGCGTTGTCGGCGGCGGCAGCCTTCCTGGCGTTCACCCCACACCGGAGACTCGTGTCCACGCCGCGGAAGAGGACTGTCTTCGCGCTGTGGATCGCACTGATCCCTGCGGTTGCCTCGGCATTCGCCGCCATCCCCTTCTTCCTCCCCGACAGCGAGGGCCTGGTGCTGCCGGGGCTGCCGATCTCCGCTCTCATATTCGTGGCCACACTGGCAGCGGCACCGGGGACGACCACCGTGGTGGGCCCCGAGGACGAGCGGGTGACCCCATGGCCGTGGGGTCTCATCGTCTTCCTCCTGGTGACACTGATCTTCTTCCTGGGTGTCCTCCAGGGTGGCGTGTCTATGGATCCGAGACTGTGGGGCACCGGGTAGCGGTCATCACCGTCAGCGACGGTGTGTCGGCCGGGGAGAGAGATGACGGCTCGGGCGATGCCCTCGAGCAGATGCTCGCCGAGGCCGGCTTCGACGTCAGTCGCCACCTGGTCCCCGACGATGCCGACCGGATAGGCGCCGCGATCCTCGACGCGGCCGGCGCCGCCGACCTCGTCCTCACCACGGGGGGGACCGGATTCGGCCTTCGCGACGTCACCCCCGAGGCAACCGGAGCCATCATCGAGCGCGAGGCACCCGCCCTGGTCCAGGCCATGGTGGCGAAGGGCCTCGAGGTGACACCGATGGCTGCCCTCACCCGAGCGAAGGCCGGAACCGTCGGGAACGTTCTGGTCGTCAACCTGCCCGGGTCTCCGAAAGGTGCGACCGAGAACCTGGGTGCGATCATGGAGGTGCTCCCGCATGCCCTCCAGTTGCTGGGCGGTGACAACCGGCACCATTGAGGTTTGGCCGGTTCAGCCACTACGCTCCGGGACCCTCGATACCTCTGGAGAACGATGAAGATCTCGCAGGAATTCGTGGTCGAGAGACCACCAGCCGACGTCTGGACCTTCTTCCAGGACGTCCCCTCGGTCGCCCAGTGCCTGCCCGGAGCCGAGCTGACGACCGAAAACGACGATGGCTCCTACGAGGGCAATCTGTCGGTCAAGCTCGGCCCGATGACGGCCGCATTCGAGGGCACGGCGAACATCGCTCCCGATGAGGCCAACCACACCGCCACCATCGAGGGCAAGGGTGTCGACAAGAAGGGGGGATCCCGCGGCCAGGTCAAGGTCGTCTATGTGATCGTCGATGATGATCGAGGCTCGAAGGTGACCGTGGATGCCGACGTCACATTGTCCGGCCCGGCTGCGCAATTCGGTAGGACCGGTCTCATAAACGAGATGTCCAAACGTCTGATCGGCGATTTCGTGAGCTGTCTCGAGGGCAAGCTGGCGGCCTCCTCCGAGCATGAGGCAGGGAGTATCAGCGCCGGCGAGGTCAAAGGGATCTCACTGTTCTTCTCATCACTGTGGTCCTGGATCAAGGGCCTGTTCGGGGGCTCGAAGGAGTGAGAGCGGCCCGTCTGGTGCTGCTCGCCGTCGCCGTGACT
>JBAPYG010000477.1:0-2078 GCA_049284615.1 Acidimicrobiia bacterium | reverse complement strand
CATCCACCGATGCGTCGCGGAGTGCCGTAACGGTGATAGCGAACAGACGATCTGCCGCGTCGGTCGGAATGTGTAGGTCACCTCGCTCCCCCAGTCTGATCAGCCTCGATGAAGGCGCATAAGTGCGGCCTGCAAGGTGCTTGCGTAAGGCCTCATGCGCTCAGAAATGTGAGGACCGCCAGCACTCTTCGATGGTCATTGGGGGCGTCTTCGAGGCCGAGTTTGATCAGGACATTGCGAATGTGAGACTCCACCGTCCTGGAACTGATGAAGAGAGTGTTCTGAATTGACAGGTTCGATCGGCCCTCAGCCATCAAAGCAAGGACTTCCATCTCCCTGTTCGTCAGGTTATCGAGCGGATTTCTCGTTCGGCGTCGAGCGAGAAGTTCGGACACCACGCCCGAATCCACAACTGGCTGGCCGTTAGCGACCCGGTCGATTGCGTCGCTCACCTCGTTGACATTCCTCACGCGATCCTTGAGTAGATATCCGACGCCGCATGGCTGGTTCTCAATGAGAGTCATGGCGTAGTGCAGTTCGAGATATTGGGAGAGCACCAGAACGCCGATCTCCGAATGTCGCGCCCGAATCTCCTCAGCGGCGCGGAGACCCTCATCGGTGAAGGTGGGCGGCATCTTGATATCGACGATGGCTACGTCGGGCTCATCCGAGTCGACAAGAGCGATCAAACGGCTTGGACTGTCGGCTTCGCCAATGATGTCGAAGCCTGCTTCGGTGAGCAACAGACACAAGCCGCGGCGAAAGAGCAACGAATCGTCTGCGACCACGATTCGAGTCAACCGCCGAATCATTGTCGAACCTGACGCCCAGAAAATGGGATCCTCGCACTGACCGTTGTGCCGCTGCTTTTGGGACTGTTCACTTCGAGCACTCCCCCGAGTGAAGCGATGCGATCCTCCAGGCCACGCAGGCCACTCCCGATTGACATGTCAGCCCCGCCCACCCCATCGTCAGTCACCTCTACGACGAGCCAAGAGTTGTCGGTTTCAGCTTTGACCACGACTTCCGTTGCTGCTGAGTGTTTGGCTGCATTGGCCAACGCCTCCGATATGAAGAAGTACCCCGCTGCCTCCACCGGTGCAGGAAGCCTATCGGCCGGCATCGAAACGATCCGCGTCGGAATGTGAGCCCGGCGGGCGATCGATTGGACAGCCGGACCCAAACCCTCGTCGGTAAGTAGCGCAGGATGAATCCCTCTGGCCAGTTCGCGCAGCTCTCCCAGCGTGTACTCGAGATCATCGGATACGTCCTCGAGCATTGCATCGAGACGTGGGTTGTCAGCCTTCCCGCTGAGCACTCGGGCTCGTCCCAATGCCATGGATAATGCAAGGAGCTGTTGCTGAGTCCCATCATGCAAGTCGCGCTCGATGCTCCGCCGGGCGTCGTCGGCGGCCTCGACTATACGGGCCCTCGAGGCGCGGACCTCTTCGAGATGCGCTCGGAGTTGTGCGTGCAGGCGCTCGTTCTCGAGGGCAAGGCGGGCCGCGGAAACGACCGCTCCGACTCGGATGGGATCAGTGAGGACGGCTGCGTCATGGATGAGTATTGCAAGGGGGTTGCCATCCGAGTCCTGCACAGATGTGGCGATGCGATCCTTCGAGGCAGACTTGTGAGGGTCCGCGACCACGAGCTGTTGATCGTCCACATACTTCTGCGAGTCTGGAAGCCAGAGGGCCAGCTCCAATGCAGCATCACCTAGGGCGTCTGCTATTGCCTCACGTAGCCGACCAAGAGGAAGAGGCCCTTTCTCCAGTTCGACGAGGAGGTCACTCACCATTGTTCTGTCTAGCTGAGTTCTGAGAAGTCCGACTAGAAAGGCGATCGGCAACACGGCCAACGCAACGTTGAGCAGTGGTAGGACGACCGTTCCGTATCCGTCGGGGAAGGCGACGAAGTCAGACGACAAGACGATGGCCGCAACGAGAAAGGCCGGCCATAGCGCCCACCAGATTGGTCGCAAGACCCGGCGCATCGGCTCGCTTGCATTGCGCCACTTCTGAGCTACGGAGAGGAGCACAGCGATCGCGAGGATTGCGCCCACAATCGCATCGACAAGA
>JBAPYG010000476.1:0-1523 GCA_049284615.1 Acidimicrobiia bacterium | reverse complement strand
TGTCGATGCTGGTCGGCTCGACGCTGGCCCTGGTCCAGGGGGACGTCCGGCGCATGCTCGCCTACTCGGGAGTGGCACATGCCGGGTTCATCATGACCGGAGTGGTGGGTGGGACCACGGAGGGCATCCTCTTCTACCTGGCGGTCTACTCACTGCAGCTGGTCGGGGCCTTTGCGGTCGCCGCCGCGGTCAGCGGGGCCGACAACTCGGAGTCGTCCATCGACTCCTACCGCGGGTTGGCGCGACGCAGCCCACTTCTGGCCGGTTCGTTCACCGTGCTCCTCCTCGGGATGGCGGGGCTCCCGGTGACGTCGGGCTTCATAGCCAAGTTCGGTGTCTTCGCCCAGGCATGGAACAGCGGGTTTCAATGGCTGGTGATCGTGGCCGTGCTCGCCTCGGTCATCGCATTTGCCTTCTACCTGCGGATCATCGTGGTCATGTACATGGACGAGAGCGATGCATTGGCGGTGGATGTGCCTGGAACGAGCCGCTGGGTCCTGGCCTTCGCCGTGGGCGCCACGATCCTCTGGGGCATCCTCCCCGGCTCGCTGCTCAACCTGGCAGCAGATGCGCTTCCTCTCTGAGAAGCGCATCGCCGCCGTCCTCGTCGGCATCGGCGTGTTCCTGGTTGCGCTGCCGGTCATCGCCGCGGAGACCTCGAACTCCGAGTTCGTGATCATCCAAGAAGACGACGTGCTCCCCGACGATCTGTATGCGGGTGCCATCCGCGTCGTGATCGATGGGACGGTGGATGGTGATTTGATCGCCTTCGCCGCCCAGGAAGTCGTCATCAACGGCACGGTGACGGGCTCGGTGATGGCCGTGTCACCGTCGGTGAAGGTGACCGGTGAGGTCGGCGAATCGCTCAGGGTGACCGGGAACAGGCTCGAGGTGACGGGATCGGTCGGCAGGGATCTGGTCGCCGCCGTCGTCAATGCCGAGCTGGGCCCGGACTCCGAAGTGGCCGGAGATGCCCTCATATGGGCATGGGGCGTCGAGGCGCTGGGGACCATCGGCCAGGACCTCGGAGGCACGCAGCGGAACCTCGATCTCGCCGGATCGATCGGTGGGGATGTCGACGTCTCGGTGCACCGGCTCGTGGTTGTCGACGATCTGACCGTCTCCGGTGACTTCGACTACCGCTCGAGCAACGACGCCCAGGGTCTGGAGATGGCCACGGTCGCCGGGGCCGTGGTGGCGAAGAGCCCACTGCCCCCGAATCTGCGGGTACGGGCGTTGGGTCTCCTGGGCCGGTTCATGATCGTCCTCTTCCTATCCATCGCCGCCCTGACCACCGCCTACGGGTGGCCGGATCGCACCGTCCGCGCCATCGCCGAAGTGGGCCGGAAGCCGATTCGGCATTGGCTCACCGGCGCAGTGTTGATCTTTGCGCCATTGGTGGCGGTGGCTCTGGCCGGGCTCCTGGTGGGTCTGGCACCGCCGGCTGCCGCCTTCCCACTCCTGGCGGTCATGGTGCCCGTGATCCTGGCTCTGTTCGGCGTCTCGTTCGCCCTGGCCCTGGT
>JBAPYG010000475.1:0-1965 GCA_049284615.1 Acidimicrobiia bacterium | reverse complement strand
ACTCATAATCGCTCGGTCGCAGGTTCGAGTCCTGCCGGGCCCACCGATGGCGGAACCCGGTCGAGCTGCCCGGTAGCGCGGTGGCAAGGAGGGTTGATCGCTGCTAGCTGTGACGACCGGGGACGTTGTCCCTGGCGGGATGGGGTGGGGTGATCCACCGATGAGTTGAGCCCTCCGAGTGGGCTTGTGGGTCTTCCACAACTCACTCACCTCCCGGAGGGCTCATGTTGCACGCTAGGTCCCAGCATCCCAACGCGGTGTTGACCCCGAACGGACGGCGGCGGATGGTTCGCTGCTTGGAGCGGGGCTGGTCGGTCGCGGCGACCGCGGAGCGGTTCCAGGTTGACCCCAAGACGGTCCGCAAGTGGCGGGACAGGCTTCGGGCCGAAGGCGAGAGCGGCCTTCGGGACCGGTCGTCGCGTCCACACCGGTCGCCGAATCGGACGCCGCGGGCCCGTCGCCGCGAGGTGATTGGGCTGCGCAAGAAGCGGCGTTGGGGCGCGGACCACATCGGCTACGAGCTCGGCCTGGCCGCCTCGACAGTCCAGTCAATCCTTTGCTCCGAAGGTCTCGGTCGCCTCGATGCCGGTGATCGGGCCACCGATGTCGAGCCCGTGCGCCGTTACCAGCGGGATCGGCCCGGCGAGCTGGTCCATGTCGATGTGAAGAAGCTCTCGGGCATCCCCGCCGGCGGCGGGTGGCGGATCCACGGCCGTGGTCAAGCGCCGCCGGTGAAACGCTCCAGTGTCGGCTACCGGTTCTTGCACACCGCCATCGACGACCGCACCCGTCTCGCCTACTCCGAGGTCCTCACCGACGAGAAAGGCAACACCGCCGCCGGGTTCTGGCACCGAGCCCACGCCTGGTTCCTCGTTCACGGCATCACGATCGAGCGCGTTCTCACCGACAACGGCTCCTGCTACAGATCCAGAGCCTGGCGCGCCGCCCTCACCGACACCGACGTGACCCACAAACGAACTCGCCCCTACCGGCCCCAGACCAACGGCAAGGTCGAACGCTTTCACCGCATCCTGCTCGAGGAATGGGCCTACATCCGTGACTGGACCTCAGATGTCCAACGCCAAGCCGCCTACGACGGCTTCATCCACTTCTACAATCACCACCGATCCCACGGCGCGCTCGACTGGGCCACACCCATCGAAACCCTCACTCGCCTCGCCGGGGACAACCTCCCCGCGGAACACATCTAGCTGACGCCTTCACCCCGCACGTAGGTCTGAGGGCCCTCGCGCCTCGGGCCAGACCAGTCTCGTCCGTTTTCCCCTCGCACGGCAGTGCTGGGACCCTCCGACCGAGGCGCCGAAACGCTGAGCGACTCGCCACGCGTCTTTGTGAGGGGCTCGGTCGGCTGAGGACGGGGACCATCCGCGGTCGCCTCGCCTCTGGTGCGAGTAAAGGGCTCCGCAGGGCGTGGACCCTCGCCCCGCACCTTGGTCACCGGCTCCGAGGGTCCCGGATCACTAAGACGATGTTCCCTTTCGAGCCAACCGAGCAGCGTTTGCCGATCACTTGCATCGCGTGTCATGGGGGAACTCTTCCACAAGTCGACTCGTGGCCCTCGAAGCAGCAGCGACGGAGCGCTCGACCTAGTGGCTGCACCGGTGGCTGCACTCGACACCGAGTTGCTCGCCTGCGACCGCGACCTGGCGCAGAAATCGCAGGTCACAGGAGTGGGCCGTACAGGACACGAACCTGTGACCTCTTGCGCGTCATGCAAGCGCTCTAGCCAACTGAGCTAACGGCCCGGGAGGAGCGACACTACCAGCCAGGCCGGGCCGTCCCCAGCGAGAACCGCAGGTGCTGGTCCCAACGGCCTATAAAGGACATGGGTCGGCGGACCGATCGACGGGAAGGAGGGGATGCTGTGAGTGACACCCCGTTGGCGCGCGACGAGTTCCCGATCACCGAGCACTACTGCTACCTGAACCACGCAGGCGTCTGCCC
>JBAPYG010000474.1:0-3884 GCA_049284615.1 Acidimicrobiia bacterium | reverse complement strand
GAGCCGCGATGTCCGACACTCACCGTCGAGATCCAAAGGAGAAGACATGCTGAGACGGACGATCGCAACCATCACCGCCGCTGCCGCCGCCCTGCTGGTGGTGGGTGTGGCATGGGCAAGTGGGGGCGACGCCACGTCGACCTCCGTGACCTCGGCGGAGGCGACGGGCACTTCACTCGACGACCGCTCCTCGACCAGCGTCTCTCCCACGTCGCCAACCACGACGACAGACGACTCAGCGACGTCGACCGTCGGCAGGCCCACATCGACCTCGACGTCGCTGGACGACAGAGACGATGGCGACGACGATGATCGATCCGGGGAAGACCGGGGAAGGAGAGACGACGACACGACTGCGACCACGATCACGCCTACGACCTCCACGTCGATCGGAACCAGCTCCTCGACGAGTCACGACGACAGCACCGGCCGGGTGCCACCTGATTCCCGGACCACGTACGACATCCCCGGCGTGGGTCAGGTGACGATCGAAGTCGTCGGGGGCCGGCTCTCCCTCGTCGATGTCTCGGCACCGGGGTGGACCATCGGATTGGACAAGGTCGAGAGCGACCGGATCGAGATCGAGCTCGTGTCCGGAGACGCAGAAGCGCGTTTCGAGGCGAGGGTCAGGGGCGAGCGAGTCGAGGTCGAGACCGAAGTCGACACCGACTGAGCCTCTCAGCCGAACCGTACCGTGACGATCGCCCCTCCCCCGGGGCGATCGGTCACGCTCAGGCCACCACCAGTCGACTCGGCGGTCTTGCGCACGATGTCGAGGCCGAGGCCGGTCGAGCCGCCACCACTCACCCCGCGCTCGATGCCGGGAAACTCGCCAAAGCCGGCGCCCTCGTCCGAGACCTCGAGTATCACCGAACTGCCGGATCGCCGTGTCTCGAGACCGAACCTGGTCCCGGGCGGGGTGTGGGCGAACACGTTGTCGATGAGCGTGTCGACGACCGCGGCGACGGATTCGGGGTCGAGGGCCACAGGGCCGGCGTCCGGAGCGAGGTCCACGTCCAGTTCCCGCGCCTGCTCCTCGGCGAGCAACCTCCAGAACCCGGCTCGAGCCGAGACCACGGCGTTGATCTCGCACTCCGCACGGTCACGGGCGGCCGGCGTCCGCGCCAGCTCGATCACCTGATTCATGGCGTGCTCCAAACGGTCGACTTGGGTCATCATCGCGAGACGGTCGTCTGGATCGGACAGCCCCTCCGCCTGGAGGCGCAGCGACGTGAGTGGAGTGCGCAAACGGTGGGAGAGGTCGGCGACGTTCTCCCTCTCCGCGGCCAGTAGCCCCTCGAGACGGCCGGCCAGGTAGTTGAAGGCCTCACCCATCTCCCGAAGCTCTTCGGGATCGCTCGGCTCCACCCTGACCTCGAGGTCGCCGTCGGCCAGCCGATGCGCCGACGACGCCAACTCCTCTATGGGCGCGGTCATCCGCCGTCCCATGCGGTCGGCCACCAACACCGCGGCCCCGACGAGCACCGCGCCGAGCAGGGCGAGGAGGAGCCATGCCCCCAGCACCCCCTCGGTGAGCTCCTCGTCGGTCGCGAAGGAGCTGACCACCACGGTCTCGGTGGGGCTCAGCACCGGAAGGGCGATCTCCCATCCACCATCGACGTCTCCCGTCACGGTCGAGGCGGTGTTCGCGGCGGTGGGGACCAGGGCCCCCTGCCCGGGCCAGGGGTCACCCAGCACCTCGTCCGCGGAGAGCACCACGATCGTCCCGGCGGGCAGGTCGCCGACCGCACCGGCGACGGCAACAGGGTCTTCACTGACGGCCACGGCGAGAGCCACCAGCGAAGCAACGGACTGGGCGGCCTGCTCGGCCTCGACCTTTGCGCTGTTCGCCGCCTGGCGTCTGACCAGAAGCCCCAAGGGAAGGAGGAATGAGATGACCACCAGCAGCGTGGTCGCCAGGCTGAGCAGGACCAACCTGCGTCTCACCGCGAGGGGTCGACCAGTTTCACCCCGACCCCGTGGACCGTCTGGATGTACCGCGGGTCCGAGGCAGTCTCCCCCAACTTGCGACGAAGCCAGGACAGATGGACATCGATCGTGTGGTCGGAGCCCCCATAGGGCTCACGCCACACCTCGGCCAGCAGCTCTCTCTTGGTCAGCACCTCACCGGCCCTCTCGACCAGCAGTTGCAGCATGTCGAACTCCTTCGGGCTGAGATCGAGGGGCTCGCCGTCGAGGACGGCCGATCGGGCCGCGACATCGATCCTCAGACCGCCGACGGCGAGGCCATCGGCTTTGCCCGTCGCCTGTCGTCGACGGAGCACGGCACGGACTCTCGCCTCGAGTTGAGCCACCGAGAACGGCTTGACCAGGTAGTCGTCCGCTCCGGCGTCGAGAGTGGAGACAACGACTTCGTCGGCGCCCCGCGCGGTGATGACCACGACCGGCACCTGGCTGACCGCACGGATCATCCGCAACAACTCCGTCCCGTCGACGTCGGGGAGGCCGAGGTCCATGATGACCAGGTCGGGTTGGTTCTTGACGGCCATCTCGAGACCTTCGAGGGCGCGATCGGCGCTCTCCACGTCGTGACCCTGGCGGGCGAGCGCATCGGCCACGAGCCGTCTGATCTCGACATCGTCTTCGATCAAAACGATTCGGGGCATGTGGCGAAGGATATCGGCGGCCCGGCCCTCGGCATCGACCTTGAGGAAACCTTGAGCCGGTGTTGACCCGCACGCGGGGTCATGTCCGTGACAATCATGCTCATGACCCCCTGGAGGATCGGTGCGGCGTGGATGGCGGTTCTCGTCGTGACGACCATGCTCACGTGGCAGATCGTCAGTTTCGCCGATTCACAGGTGAGCGCACGCCCCGTCGAGGTGGCGGTGTCCTCGTCCACCACCGTCGGCGGGCCGACGACCACCACCCACCCCGGGTCCTCGTCTTCCTCGTCGAGCCCCACCACGTCTCTACCCGACTCGTCGACCACCTCGAGCTCACCCAGCACGTCCAGCACGTCCGTCTCGTCCTGGAGCGTGCGTTCGGTCACGACGGCCGGTGGGACTGTCGTCATCCGCTACCGCCCCGAGGAGGTGGAGCTCCAGGCGGCGACCCCGGCGCCAGGCTTCGACGTCGAGTTGAAGGACTCAGGCCCACGACGTGTCCGTGTCGAGTTCGAGAGCGAGGAGTCGGACATACGCGTCGAGGCGGAGTGGAGAGACGGCGATCTCGACGTGACGGTCTCCTCCGACTGAAGAGCAAATACACAGGCCGCGAAAAGCTTTCGTCCCCATCGTTGGACGGTGACCACGGAGGGGTTTATCGTCTCCGGACTTCCCCCGGTGGGTTCACCGACCTCCACTTCCCCGCCTGAGATGTGTTTCGCGTCGTCCATTCGCGGTCGATCCGGCTGTGGAAAACGTCTCTCCGGCCACCCGGAGAGATAGTGGTTGACTCATGACACATGTGTAATTACAGTGTTGAAGTCCATACCAGATCTAGTGGTCACTTCCCCCTCGACCACAAGATGTAGTGGTTGGAGTTGAAATGGACAAGGTCCCGGCATTTTCCCGCCAACAGGGTGCCCGGACCTCTCGTGCCCCGGCACGAGCCCCAGCAAAGTGCGAGGAGGCACTGAGGATGAGCAAAGGCCTGCGGATCACCCGTCGCTTCACCGAGGCCGGAACCGACCCCTACGACCAATTCGAGTGGTCACGTCGCGATTCCAGGATCACCAACCCTGACGGCTCGATCGTCTTCGAGATGACCGATGCCGAGATACCGGCGCAGTGGAGTCAGGTGGCTTCGGACATCATGGTGTCGAAGTACTTCCGCAAGGCCGGAGTTCCCCAACTCGACGATGAGGGCAAGCAGATCCTCGACGAATCCGGCGAGCCCCTCACCGGTCCGGAGCGCTCCTC
>JBAPYG010000473.1:0-1530 GCA_049284615.1 Acidimicrobiia bacterium | reverse complement strand
CCCGGCGTTCGGCAGCCGGCCGCTCAGGGCGGTGTCCACCGAAGAGGTCCGGTCCTGGCAGGCCGGCCTGTTGGCGGACGGTCTGTCTGCGGCCACCGTCCGGCAGACGGCGCGCTTGTTGCGCTCGATCCTCGGTCAGGCGGTCGACGACGGTCGGCTGGCCCGTAACGCAGCGGCCAAGGTCAAACAGCCATCTGTACGTCCACGCCGCCAGCTCTTCTTGACCGCGGACGAGCTCGGAGACCTTGCCGACGAGTGTGCTGAGTACGGGCCCCTGGTCTGGTTCCTCGGATGGTCGGGGCTGCGCTTCGGTGAGGCAGTGGCGCTCCGGGCGGGGAGGGTCGACCCAAAGCGACGCCGGGTGAGAGTCGAGGAGGCCGCTACCGAAGTCGGCGGGCGTCTCATCTTCGGACCGCCCAAGACCTACGAGGCTCGTACGGTGATCGTCCCTCAATACGTCGTCGACCGGCTGGGGCCACTTCTCGAGGATCGGAATGCCGATGATCTGGTCTTCACCGCCGCCAGGGGTGGACCGGTCCGTCACGGCAACTTCCGCAAACGGATATTCGCTCCCGCCGCGGAGCGGATCGGCAAGCCCGATCTCGTCCCACACGATCTGAGAGATACCGCGGCGTCTCTGATGATCGCCTCTGGGGCGTCGATCAAGGCCGTCCAGCGCGCCCTCGGCCACGCCTCGGCGAAGATGACCCTCGACGTGTACGGATCTCTGTTCGAGGAGGACCTGGAGCGTCTCGCCGACGCGATGGAGAAGCGCTTCGGCTAGTCCGCGTCGATGGCGACAGCATCGAGGACTCTTTGTGCCGCGGCCACACAGGCAAGTGCGTCCTCATCCGTGGCCTCGCTGACATCGTCGGGATACCTCCCCAGAACCGACCAAGGATTGAGAGTCTGGAGATCGCCGACGTCGAGCCGGCGTGCAGCGTCGGCCGGCAGGAGGGCCAGCAGCTCGGCGAGGTCGTGAACCTTGCGGAAGGGAATGCCCGAGGCGATCAGCCACCCCTTCATCGACTTCTCCGCGGATAGGTGAGCCAGGAAGCACGCGATTCGAGCTGGGGATTCGGGGTCGTTGCTGAGACGCTCTGCTGTCGACAAGTCCTCAGATGCCTGAGCCAACCATCGACGTGCCTCGTCGAGGTTGGGTTCAGGCTGCCCGCTCATAGACCACCTCGCCCTCGCGAAGCGGCCAATAGTGAAGCGAGCCCACCACGTCCTTTCGGCGCTCGCATTCGGCGAGATCAGTGACGAATATATCGATCGCCATTGGGGCCCGGATGGCGAAACGGATCTCGCCCATCAGGCGCGGTCTCTCCTCGGGTTTGAGCTCATCGAGGACCACGAGCAGGTCGAGGTCACTGTTGGGACCCATCTCTTCGCGAGCCGCCGAGCCGAAGAGGATGATTCGTCTCGGATCAACGTTCGCGACGATGTCGCTGACCACTTCGGGCAGCCACTGGCGCACAGTCCGTCCCTCCCAGCGTGTGTCTTGGGTAAGGGCTGCTTGCCTATCGG
>JBAPYG010000472.1:0-1854 GCA_049284615.1 Acidimicrobiia bacterium | reverse complement strand
CGCCAACCGGAACTTCCCAGTGACGGTTGCATGGTCAGGTAGCTCAGTCGGTAGAGCGCCGGTCTGAAAAACCGGAGGTCGACGGATCGACGCCGTCCCTGACCACCAGATATCTACCAGGGATCCCTGGTAGATAGGCAAAATCTCCCCCCACTGGCTTCTGTCGAGGTATCGCGCCGACTCGCCCCATATCGCAGCATCTGGCTGGTGCCGCGGCACAGATGGGTCACAAAGCCGCAGTCGAGGTTGCCGAAAACGCATTTTGCTGGTGGCGGTTGGTGAGGGCGTCGGTTAGACGGCGGGTTAGACCCCCAACGCAAGCTCGGCGTATGGAACACGCCGAAAGCCGGGAACATCGCGATCAGCGAGTCGAACAGCTACACGCCGAATTGCAGGATTCGCTGAGAGGGGTGGTGTCGTCAGAGGACTGGCAGCAAGCCTTAGCTGTGGCTGCCAGATTCCACGACTACTCGTTTGCCAACACGCAGCTGATCTGGTCCCAGGCAAAGGCCCGTGGGTTCGAGCCTTCCCGGGTGGCGGGATATCAGGCGTGGCAGAAGTTAGGACGGCAAGTCCGCAAAGGAGAGAAAGGCATCCAGATCCTCGCCCCTCTCACCAGCACCGTTGAAGCTGATGATGGTGACGAGGAGCGGCGGGTGGTGGGGTTCAAGACGGTCCACGTTCTTGACCACAGTCAGACTGATGGAGAACCTCTCCCTCAGGTGCATCCGGTGCTGGTCGCTGGGGACCTGCCACGACAGTGGGACATGCTCACCAGGATGATCACCGACTCGGGATTCGTGTTGAGCATCGAGGAGTCGCCGGCGCTCGGCTCGGCCAAACGGCTCACCGACTGGGTGAGCCGTCGCGTCGTGATTAAGGCAAGCCTGCCGGGAGCACAGCGGTTCAAGACCGGAGTCCACGAGCTGGCTCATGTGCGACTCCACGAACCCACCTCCGATGGGAGGCCCTCCTGTCGGGGAATTGTCGAAGTGGAAGCCGAATCGGTCGCCTACATGGTCTGCGCGTTCCTGGGCATGGACACCACCGGCTACAGCCTCCCCTATGTGGCCACTTGGTCCGACGGGGACCTCGTCAAGGTGGCCGCTACTGCGGATCGCGTGATCCGATGCGCTCGAGCAGTGATCGACGAGCTCGAGTCTGATCGGTCCCTCCAACCTCAACCAACTGTCAGAATCGAAACCAGCGAACTACCGGGATCGGGCGTCGAATCTCGAAAGACCGGTTCGACCAGTAAACCCGAAGACCGAAAAGACGAACGGGCCGCATGAACCAGGCGGTCTCCTTCTATCAAGAACAACTTAGAGCGGACCCAGCCGCACGAAACTTCTTGGACGAACGTGGGATCACAATCGACTCCACAGAGGCCTGGCAGCTTGGTTACGCCCCCTCAGAATGGCGTCGCCTCAAAACTGCTCTCGAAACCCAAGGCTTCTCCGAGCAGACGCTCGAGAACGCAGGTCTGATCGGAAGAGCGGACAACGGCTTGGTCTTCGACCGGATGCGAGGACGCATCATCTTCCCCATCCATGACTCAGATGGTCGAATCTGTGGATTCGCTGGCCGACTCGTCACCGGCGACGGACCCAAGTACCTGAACACCCCCGAGACCCCTCTATACAATAAGTCCGAACTCGTATACGGACTCCACCTCGCCGACCACACCATCCAGAACACCGGTAAAGCGGTCATCGCCGAGGGATATAGGGCCGGTCCACCTCGACCACGGTGACACCTTCGCGTTGTAGATACCTGGAGACGCCGACTCCGTACGAGCCAGTGCCCTCCACGCCAACCAACACCAGCTCACCATGAGAGCGAAGCCATGAGACC
>JBAPYG010000471.1:0-5118 GCA_049284615.1 Acidimicrobiia bacterium | reverse complement strand
TATCAATCCCGGAACTCGATCCCAAAACTAGGTCCCAACCCCACGAAAAAAGGAGAAACTGCAATGGAACTTAAGGCCATACACCATGTCGGGCTCGTCGTACGAGACTTGGATCGCTCGATCTACTTCTATCACGATCTCTTGGGCTTGCCGTTCGCCAACGAGCCAACGCCATGGTTCGAGGGGCCGGAACTCGCGGAAGGCGTCGGGGTGCCGGGGGCATCGTTGCGGCAGGTGAGCCTGTGGGCCGGCGAACACTCGAGCATGGAATTGATCGAATATCGAGACCGAGCGGACACGTCCGGAAAGGCGGTCTTGAACAACCACATCGGTGCAGCACACGTCTGCTTCCGAGTAGACGACATCCGAGCCAAGAAGGCAGAGTTGGAAAGCAAGGGAGTCGTCTTCTATTCAGACGTCAACGTGGTTGATGACGGGCCGTTGGCCGGCTGGCGCTGGTGCTACTTCAGTGACCCCGATGGCCTGGCTCTCGAGTTGGTCGAAATCGAGTACTACCTGAAGGAAGAACGCGAAGCCGCGTCGACGGAATACCTTCGCTCACGGCCATCCCTTGAAGAGCTCGAATCCCAGGTCGGGGTGTGACAGAGGCCCCGAACCTAAAAGGCTGTGCAGCCACGACTCCCCATGTGACAACGAGTTATCTCTGGCTCACGACAGGCGATCACCGCTGTCATGGCGCCCTGGCCGATGAGCCGGGTAGTTGAGACTCAAGGAGGAATGATGACCGAATTTCCCGTAGCTACCAGCCCTGCCCCGGGTGTGATGGGGGTCGATTGGGAGAATCGGGTCGATTTCGAGCGTTTGCGTGGCTATCGCCTGGGGCGTGTTCGGCAGATGTTGGATGAGTTCGACCTGGGTGCGGTCTTGCTTTTCGAGACGTCGAATATCAGGTATGCCACTGCCACCCAGATCGGCTATTGGGCGTTCAACAAGGGAGAGCGTTGGGCGTTGGTGACCAAGGAGGGTCGCCCCAAGGTGTGGGATTTCGGGTCGGCGGCCAAGGCTCATCGTCTTCAGCTTCCACACTTGTATGACACCGAGAATTCGGTGGGGGGCAATACGGGGCTGCAGGGTGCGATCGGCCCCGAGACGGGGCTCCACGCCCGCGCCGTGCGGGAGATCAAGGGGGCTCTCGAGGATGCCGGTGTCGCCGCCGAGCGGCTTGGGGTGGACATGGCGGAGACCTCTGTGTTCTTGGCGTTGCAGGGCGCCGGGTTGAATGTGGTCGACGGTCAGCAGGCGATGATGCGGGCCCGGGAGATCAAGAGCCCCGACGAGCTGATTCTCCTCACCCAGGCGTGTGCGATGGTGGATGGGGTCTATCAGGACATATTCGAGATGCTCAAGCCGGGTGTGCGCGAGTCGGATGTCGTTGGTTTGGCCCATGCCCGTCTCTTCGAGATGGGCTCTGAGTTCGTCGAGGCGATCAACTCGATCGCCGGGGAGCGTTGCAGTCCTCATCCGCACGTGTTCAGCGATCGGATCATCCGTCCCGGCGACCAGGCGTATTTCGACATCATCCACGCCTTCAACGGCTACCGCACCTGCTACTACCGGACGTTCGTGGTGGGTCGGGCCACCCAGGCGCAACGGGACGCCTTCAAACAGTCCCGTGAGTGGATGGACGCGGCCATCGAGCTGGTGAAACCCGGGGCCACCACAGACGAGATAGCCAAGGTCTGGCCCAGGGCCGAGGAGTTCGGCTTCGAGGACGAGATGGATGCCTTTGGCCTCCAGTTCGGTCATGGTGTCGGGGTGGGTCTGCACGAGCGGCCCATCATCAGCCGTCTCAACTCGTTGGACGACCCGGTCGAGATCGAAGAGGGGATGCTGTTCGCTCTCGAGACCTATGCGCCGGCGGCCGACGGGCGCTCCGCCGCACGCATCGAGGAGGAGATCATCGTCACCGCCGAAGGCCCCAAGGTCATCACCCTCTTCCCCTGCGAAGAGCTCATGGTCGCCAATGCTTACTAGCCCCGGGCAGGGCGCAGACCCCGCCTACGACTACTCGCTGCGCGAGCCCCGGCTGCCCAAGCCGGTCGATTGGTCGTTGGCGGAGGCCGATGTCGACATCGACACCCGGCTAGGCATGTACCGCAAGCTGCAGGAGCTCCGCCAGTTCGAGAAGCGCGCCTACGACCTGTTCCTGCAGAACCTGGTGAAGGGGACGAGTCATCTCTCCCTCGGGATGGAGGCGGTGGCCACCGGTTTCGGCGCCGCGATGAGGCCGGATGACTACACCTTCGCCACGTATCGCGGTCACGCCCACTCCCTGGCCCGTGGCATGGAGCTCGGCCCGGCCATGGCCGAGCTGCTGGGTCGGGAGAACGGCATCCTCGGGGGCAAGGGCGGTTCGATGCACCTCACCGATGTCTCCAAGGGGATGATGGGCTCCTACGCGATCATCGGCGCTCATCTCTGCATCGCCAACGGCGCCGCCTGGTCGGCCCAGATGCGGGGGACCGAGCAGGTCGCGGTCGCCTTCTTCGGTGACGGGACCACCAACATCGGTGCCTTCCACGAGGCGCTCAACATGGCGGTCGTCTGGAGTCTCCCGGTCGTCTTCGTCTGTGAGAACAACCTGTACATGGAGTACACGCCCATCGACGTGATCACGGCGGTGCGCAACCCGGCAGCCGACCGGGCCGCGGCGTATGGCCTGGAATCGGTTCTAATCGACGGCAACGACGCCGATCACGTCTACCTCACCGCCAATCGGGCGTTGGCCAGGGCTCGGTCCGGCGGCGGCCCTTCACTCATCGAGGCGACCACGTATCGCTCCGGTGGGCACTCACGAGCCGACCCGGGCAAGTATCGGCCGGCCGAGGAGGTCGAGGCGTGGAAGGGCCACGACCCGATCCCGCTGTATCACGACCGTCTCCTGTCCCTGGGCACGCCCGAAGATCGTCTCAGCACCATCGAGCGTGAGGTCGCCGCGGCCGTGGATGCGGCCACCGAGTTCGCCAAGGCGGGGAAGGAGCCGGGCGAAGCCGTCCTGCTCACCGATGTGTACTCCGACGGAGGCGCGGCATGGCGGAACTGAGCTATCGCGATGCCGTTGCCTATGGGATCGCTCAGGAGATGAGACGTGACCCGTCGCTGGTGATGCTGGGAGAGGACATAGCAGCCGCCGGGGGGGTCTTCAAGACCACGGTGGGCCTGCTCGACGAGTTCGGCCCCGAGCGTGTGAGAGACACTCCCATCTCGGAGCAGGCCATCCTCGGGGCGGCCATGGGCGCCTCCATGACGGGGGTGCCGGTCATCGCCGAGATCATGTTCAGCGATTTCCTCGCCGTCTGCTGGGACATCGTCGCCAACGAGATAGCGAAGAGCCGATACATGACTGCCGGTCAGGTCAGTTTTCCCCTGGTCATCCGGACTGCCAACGGCGGGGGCTCCCGGTTTGGCGCACAGCACTCCCAGAGTGTCGAGAACTGGGCCATGATGATCCCCGGTCTCAAGGTGGTCGCCCCCTCGACACCGCAGGACGTGGTGGGATTGATGGCGGCTTCGATACGCGACCCGGACCCGGTCATCTTCTTCGAGCACAAGTCTCTGATGGCGGGCAAGGCCGAGATCCCCGACGGCGAGATCGTCGATGAGCTGGGGACGGCGAGAGTGGTCAGGGAAGGCGATGACGTGACGATCGCCGCTCTCGCCCTGATGGTTCCGCGTGCCGTCGAGGCCGCCGAGCGTTTGGCGCAGGAGGGCATCTCCGCCGAGGTCATCGACATCAGGACGCTCGTGCCGCTGGACACCCAGACGATCCTGGGCTCGGTGGCCAAGACCGGGCGCTTCTTCACCGTCGAGGAGAACCCCCGTCTCTGCGGCTGGGGTGCCGAGATCGTATCCATCGTGGGAGAGGAGGCGTTCTGGGATCTCGACGGGCCGAGCGTGAGGATCACCACACCCCACATCCCGTTGCCGTCGGCGGCCTCACTCGAGGATCTCGCCATCCCCTCGGCAGACAGGGTCTACGAGACCATTCTCGCGTCGATGGACATCGGCGGCGGTTAGATGACGGGACAGGTCCTCATCAAGGGAGGTTGTGTCCTCTCGATGGATCGTTCGGTCGGCAATCACATCGTCGCCGACGTGCTGGTCGAAGACGGCCGAATCGGCGAAGTGGGCGCGGGTCTGCGTGTCAGGGACGCCGAGGTCATCGACGCCACCGACGCCATAGTGATGCCCGGGTTCGTGGACACCCATCGCCATGCGTGGAAGACCCTCTTCCGCAATCTCGGCGGTGGTGGGGCAGGGGAGCGCCGAGTCGGCCCGGCGATATACGGCCCGCACCATCGTCCCGAAGACGTGTACGCAGCGACGCTCGTCGGTTTGTTGGCGGCGCTGGAGGCGGGTATCACGACCGTGGTGGACTGGGCAGACATCCTGGTCGGCCCGGAGCATCTTGAGGCGGTCCTGTCGGCTCATTCCGAGGCACCCGTGCGCACGGTCCTGGTCCATGCCGCCCCTTCGTGGGCAGACGGGCAGTCCGTCGACCTCAGCGGGATCGGTGACCGCCCCGACATCACCCATGCCTACGGTCCGAGAGATCCGGTCCGCTCGACCCTCGACCAGGTGGCGGCCGAGTGGTCCCGGGCGCGGTCTCAGGGCCTCCGCATACACGCCCACGTCGGGCGGGACGACACCGACCGGGGCGTCATCGCCGACCTGGGCGGACGGGGTCTCCTCGGCGAGGACATCACCCTCGTGCACTGCACGAACCTGGGCGGGGACGACCTCGACGCCATTGCCTCCTCGGGTGCGATGGTCTCGCTGACCCCGGTCAACGAGATGGCGGCGGGATACGGCTCCCCGCCCCTCCAGGGGCTCATCGACCGGGATATCCGCCCCGGTCTGGGCGTGGGCAACGAGGTCGAGGCCCCGGGTGACATCTTCGCCCAGATGCGTGCCGCCAACTCGCTGCAACACGCCACCTCGTTCGATCTCAAGCTCTCCGGAAAGGCCGGCGTGCCCAATCTCCTCAGCACACGCGAGGTCATCCGATACGGGACCATCGACGGTGCCCGCGCTGTCGGTCTCGCCGACGTCACCGGATCGCTGACTCCGGGCAAGCAGGCAGACGTGGTGGTGCTC
>JBAPYG010000470.1:0-4030 GCA_049284615.1 Acidimicrobiia bacterium | reverse complement strand
CCTCATGATGACCGGAGGTGTCGACCTTCGCCACGTGAAGTGGGTTCCCCACGACGGCATCGGCCTCGAATCCCGGGTAGGGCTCAACTTCACAGAGAAGGGCTTTGGGATCAGGCCAGCACTCGGTGTGTCCGACCGCGCCAACACGGCTATTTCGCAGATGAGGCCGGGCGACGTCGACTGGGATCAGCTGTTCGTCGAGGAAGGGGTGAGGTGGCTGCATACGGGCGGCATCTTCGCTGCTCTCTCGGAGACCACGGCCGAGGTGGCCCTAGAGGCGATGCGCGCTGCCCGAGACTCGGGCACAGTGGTTTCCTACGACCTCAACTACCGGCCGTCGCTTTGGAAACCGCGCGGCGGTGGGGACAAAGCCGTCGAAGTGAACCGGACCCTGGCTCCGTACGTCGACGTGATGATCGGCAACGAAGAGGACTTCACGGCTGCCCTCGGATTCGCTGTACCCGACCTCGATCACGAAATCACGAGTCTGGACCCGTCGGCGTTCAAGATGATGATTGAGACGGTTCTCGAGGAGTTTCCGAACCTCAAAGTCGTCGCCACGACGTTGCGAAACGCCAAGACCGCAGGATTCAACGATTGGGGCGCGATCCTCCATGCGGATGGCGAATTTCACGAATCCCGACTCCGAGAGGACCTCGAGATCTACGACCGCGTCGGTGGAGGCGATGGCTTCGCCAGCGGCATGATCTGGGCCCTTCTCGACGAGCGAACTGCAGAAGAAGCCGTGGAGATCGGGGCTGCCCATGGGGCTCTCACCATGACGACACCTGGAGACACGTCCATGGTCACGAGTTCAGAGGTGCTGCGCGCCGTCACCGCCCAGGGTGCCAGGGTCGTCCGCTGAGTCATCAGACGGCTTGGTGAGCCGTCAGCTCTCGATCCCGTAGGTCTCCATCGCACATCCGCCCAGCACGTGGGCCAGATCGTTCCCGACGATTTCTTCGAGTAGGTCCCGGCTCATCGCCAGCACTTGGTCGTAGCTGGCCGCAACGGTGCATACCGGCCAGTCCGACCCCCACATGATGCGTTCCGGTCCGAACAACTCCACTGTCATGCTCACATACCGCTCGAAATCGCTTCGACGCCACGATTTCCAGTCCGCCTCGGTCACCAACCCGGATATCTTGCATCGTACGTTGGGCAAACTTGCGATCGCCCCGAGTCTTTCGGCCCACGGCTCGAACTCTCTCTTGGAGATCGCAGGCTTGGCCATATGATCGATCACGAAGGTGAGGTTCGGCACCAGTCTCGCTGTCTCGGTTGCCGCGGGTAGTTCCCTGGACCTGACCAACAGGTCGTAGGCCAGGCCCGCGTCTGCGACGACTTTCAGCCCTGCAATCACGTCGTCGCGCATCAGCCAGTGGGCATCGGGCTCGTCGTGCACGACGTGCCTCACACCGACCAGGGCACCACCTCCGGGGCCGCTCCGGATCTCAGCCAGTGTGGATGCCAGGTCGGGATCTGTAAGGTCTACCCATCCGACAACACCGGCCAGCCACGCGTATTCGGCCGCCATGCTCAGCAGCGACCGGGTCTCGGAGAGGTCCTGGCGAGCTTGAACCACGACGGTCTTGGCCACCCCCGCCGCCTCGAGAAGTGGGGCGAGCTCGGAGGGTCCGAATGGTCTCTTCAGCTGCTCGTACTCACCGGTCATCCATGGATATTCGGCCTGGTTTGGATCCCAAAAGTGGTGGTGTGAGTCGGCGATCAATTCGATTCCTCGGGTTCAAGCACCTTCGGCGATCACCGGAGTCCACTCCGAACCATTCGGGTATGAGTAGGCGGCCAGCGACGATGGGAGCATGGTGATGCTCGTGCCTGGAGCCGTGGGTGCGACGTAGTGGCCGTCCGCCACCACGGCTGGATCGACGAAGTGCTCGTGAAGATGCTCCACGAATTCTGTCACCCGATCTTCGGTTGTTGTGCTGACGGCGACGTAGTCGAATATCGAGAGATGCTGGACATATTCGCACAAGCCCACTCCGCCCGCATGGGGACAGACGGGCACGCCGAATTTTGCAGCCATCAACTGCACAGCCAGAGCCTCATTGATCCCTCCGAGACGACACGGGTCGATCTGGGCGTAGCTGATGGCTTTGCTCTGGAATAGTTGCTTGAACATCACGCGGTTATGGCAATGCTCACCCGTGGCGACACCAATTCCCATTGGCTCTAACGCCCGTGCGATGGTGGCGTGTCCGAGTATGTCGTCAGGACTGGTGGGTTCCTCGATCCACAGCGGTCTGAACTCGGCGAGATCGCTCATCCAGTCGATGGCCTCCTCGACACCCCACACCTGGTTGGCATCCATCATCAGCGCGGAGTCATCGCCTATCACGCTGCGCACGAGTGCCGCCCGCCGGGTATCCTCAGCCCGGTCGCGCCCTACTTTCAGCTTGAAGTGGCGCCACCCATTGGCAACGGCCACCCGACAAAGGTCGAGGATCTTCTCGTCGTCGTAGCCCATCCAGCCGACGGAAGTCGTGTACGCGGGATAGCCGTGCTCCATCATTTGGTCCAGGCGCGCGTTCCGCCCGATCATGCCCGCCTCGAGAATCGCCGTCGCTTCGTCTGGTGTGAGGGCGTCGGTTATATACCGAAATGGGATGCACCTGATCACCTCTTCCGGCACCATGTCGGCAAGTAGCCGCCACAAGGGCTTGCCTTCGCTCTTGGCATAGAGATCCCATACTGCGTTGACAACGGCGGCTGTTGCCAGGTGGATCACACCTTTCTCGGGGCCGACCCAGCGGAGCTGGCCGTCATCGACCAACGACGTCCAGAACGCGCCGAGGTCCGCTGTTATCGAGGCAAGGTCGCGACCCACCAAAAGTGGGGAGAGCGCATGGATAGCCGCCACGCACAGTTCGTTCCCGCGTCCGGTGGTGAATGTCAGTCCGTGACCCGTTAGGCCAGGCTGGTCGGTCTCGAGGACGACATAAGCCGCCGAGTAGTCGGGTTCCTCATTCATCGCATCTGAGCCGTCGAGCAGACGTGATGTGGGGAAACGGATGTCCATAGTCGCCAGGTCGACGATCTTGCTACCCATCAGAGTTCCTTAGATAGGGCCGGGGCCACGACGAGAGCGTTTGGGGGCCTGACAACTCGGGCCCCCAAACGGTTGTTGAGTGGGCTTCTACTGGAAGTCCGCAGCGTTCTCGCTGGTCACGATGGCGGTTCCAGTATCGACGTTGGCTTCCGCCACTCCGCCTGTCACCACCAGATACAGCGTGGCCATGCCGAGCTCGCCCATCTTCGCCGGGAACTGAGCAACCGATGCATCCTGGCGTCCATCGATGATCGCCGTGACCTCGTCGGGGAGAGCGTCGAAGCCGATCACAACGATGTCCTCAGGAGCGATCCCGGCATTGTCGATCGCCTCGAGGGCGCCGATGATGGGTGGCCCACACGCGCCGTAGATTGCAGTCACATCGGGGTTGGCGGTGAGCAGGTCCTCAGCCGCCGCCACACCCTTCACCTGATCGCAGTCGGTGGGTGTTTGGGAGACGATCGTGACATCGGCATCACCGAGACCCTCGATCATCCCATTGACCCGGTCGTCCAGAGCGGGCACGCCGGCGACGCCCTCCAACACTCCGAGTGTCGCACCTGCGGGGAGGTTCTCCGCCAGCCACTCGCCGGCCAGAACACCACCCTGGTAGTTGTCGGTGGAAACCACAGCCGACTTGCCATCCCAATCGGGGAGGTCGTTGTCGATCAAGACGATGTCCACTCCGGCGGCCACAGCAGCGTCGAGAGCCGGCGTCACGGCTGGACCCGTGGGGGTCAGAGCGATGCCGTCAACGCCTTGGGCCACCATGGACTCGATCAGGGCAATGACACCCTCATCGTCGGAGCCTGACTCACCCATGCCGGTGATAAGCTCGACGTCGGGTTGGCCATCTGCCCAGGCTTTTGCCGCATCCTCGATGATGAAGAAAAAGTCGACCGGGAACTTGGTGATCAATCCCAGCTTGTAGCTCTCGCCTGCGGCGGTTGTGTCCGGCGC
>JBAPYG010000469.1:0-6941 GCA_049284615.1 Acidimicrobiia bacterium | reverse complement strand
AACCCCTCCTGGGCGTCCACGTTGCCCTTGGTGACGAGCAGATCGAGGTATCCGTCGTTGTTGACATCGTCGAATTCGGCGTGCCATGCGGTCGATGGCAGGTCGGTGTCTCCCACGAAGGGACGGTGGGCCGTGACACCGAGGGCCAGGGCCTCGTCCTCATAACTGGGCTCGTCGGGGCCCGCTGCCAACGTCTGCAGCTTGTTGTCGCCCTGACTCGTGAGGAACACCTCGGGCAACCCATCGTCGTCGAGATCCTGACTGGCTATGCCCATTCCCCATATCTCCATGCGTGCCCATCCGTCTTCCTGGGTGTAGAGCCGGGGCTCGTCGCCAGGATCGAAGGACCACATCTGCTCCTGGCCGTCGCGGTAGTAGTGCCGGTCATTCGTGACCCTGAGGTCGGGTGAGCCCGAACCGTCCCAATCGCTGAAGAGCACGGACAACGTGCACCAGCCCGGGCCCAGTGTGTCTGGCTCGGGGTAGGAGCCGCCCTCGGGGCGGAACAAGCGGTGATCGTCACACCGGCTCCGGTCTTTGTTGTCCTCGATGGCGAGGTAGTTCCCGAACACCAGTGTCGGGAGCTCGGCCCGTGGCTCCCACATCGCGCTGAACGCTGCAGTCCACTCCGCTCCGCCCCCGATCCCCCAGCGCTGGTTGGCCTGCTCGAACTCGCAGTCGCCCAACCCGCGCAGCACTACGTTCTCTCCACGGCGGAGCACGACAAGGTCGGTGATCCTATCGGAGTCGACGTCGAGTGGATAAGCACCGGTCACACCCACCAGATCGGTGACCGGGCTCGACATCGGGTGGAAGGCCAGATCGCCCCCGATGTCACTGTCGTTGAGGAACAGGCCGGCGGGCATGGATCCCCCCGCCACGAACAACTCGGGCTTGCGGTCGCCGTCGCAGTCGAACACGGCAACCCCGCCTCCGACGAAAAACTCGAACCCTCCTTCGTAGACCTGGTCGACGCCGGCGGACGACGACACGTCGACGAGAAGCGGGGCTGGGAGGGCGGCTCCCCGCGAGTCGTCCCCATCCGTATTTGAGAAGAGAAGCGCGACCAGCCCGACGATCGACAAACCCAGTACCAGGCCGAGGAGGACCAGCCACGGTCTGGGCGGCATCTGGTCTGGCTGTGCGGTCACTTCGTTTGCCCGGGGGGGCGGGGGAATGGACAATGCGGAGTCGGCATCATGAAGGGAAGACGGTGGCAGAAGACACTCGAAAGGTCAGCTGGGGCATCCTGAGCACGGCCGACATCGGTCTCTCCAAGGTGATCCCGGCCATGCTGCACAGCGAGCTGAGCAGTGTCGAGGCGATCGCCTCGCGATCGTCGGATCGGGCGGCCGAGGCTGCGGCTCGGCTGGGGATCCCGAGAAACTACGGCACGTACGAAGAGCTCCTCGCCGACCCTGAGATCGAGGCCGTCTACATCCCGCTCCCCAACCACATGCACGCCGAGTGGACGATCGCAGCTGCCAAAGCGGGAAAACACGTCCTCTGCGAGAAGCCCCTGGCCATGAGCTCCGCCGTCGCCCGTGAGATGGTCGATGCCTGTGACCGATCCGGCGTGAAGCTCATGGAGGCCTTCATGTACAGGCTGCACCCCCTTTGGAAACACACATTCGAAATGGTCAAGTCGGGAGCCATCGGCGAGCTCCGCTCGATGCAAGCCGTCTTCTCGTACTTCAACGACGACCCGGCCAACATTCGCAACATCCCGGAGTTTGGGGGTGGGGCGTTGTACGACATCGGCTGTTATCCGATCAATGCGGCGCGGCTCCTCTTCGGATCGGAGCCGACGAGCGTCAAAGCAGTGATCAAGCGCGATGTGGAGCTCGGCACCGACGTCGTGGCTTCTGCGCTTCTCGACTTCGACGGGCGTCATGCGTCCTTCATCTGCTCCACCCAGATGGAACCAGATCAGCGGGTCGACATCTATGGGACGGAGGGTCGTCTGACACTGGAGATCCCGTTCAACATCCCACCCGACGTCCCCGCCCGACTGTTCTCGCATCTCGGTGGCTCCGAGCCCGAGATTCATGAGATGCCGGTGGCCGACCAGTACACGATCCAGGCAGATGCCTTCTCTCGTGCCATTCGGGAAGACGGCCCGGTCCCGGTGCCCCCTGCCGATGCGGTGGCCAACCTAGAGGTCATCGAGCGGATCTTCGCCGATGCCGAGCCCAACTGATAACGGGACGGCGGGGCCACGGTCAGGAGACCGGGGCGGCCAGATCCTCGATGCGAGTCGTGGGGTCGCTGATCACGACTCCCAGCACCAGCTCGGCAACGCCTATGAGAATGGAATCGCCGGCGAGCTCGCTCTTGACTATGGAGCAAGCGTCCCACGGAGCGTCGAGGGCGACCTCCTTCGCCCCTAGCTCGACGGCGGCGGCGACATGGTCGTACAGGGCCTCGTAGAAGCCGCCGACGATCACGAGATCGGGGTTGAAGATGTTGATCAGACTGCCGATGCCCATGCCCAACCACCGGCCCGTCTCCCAAAGCGCACCAAGCGTGTGGGGGTCCCCTTCCTCGGCGCGTCTGAGAATCAGCTCCAGCGGCGGGCCGGGCGAGACTCCGTCGACAAGCCCGGCCCTCCGAATGAGGGCCCCTTCGCCGACCTCGGTCTCCCAGCACCCCCGCGACCCGCAACGGCATTCGCGGCCTCCGGGATTGACCAACGTGTGCCCCGCCTCGCCGGCGTACCCCGTTGCGCCCAACATCGGAGCCGACTCATGAACGATTCCGATGCCGACACCGACTTCCCCGGCCACGAAGATGAGGTGTCTGCTCTCCCGGGCGGCACCACGGCGAAACTCGCCCAGGGCGCCCATGTCGGCCTCGTTGGCCACCATCACCAGATCGATCCCGAGCTCGTCCTGGATCATCGCCGCGATCGGCACATCGCTCCAGCCCAGGTTGGGGGCGACGTGGACGAAGCCGTCGGAGCGACGGACCACGCCCGCTACTGCGACGCCCACTCCCACGACTCGATTGCCGAGGGGCAGTTGCGCGAGGAGGGGGCCTGCCAGGCCGCTCAGCCGGGAGACCACATCCTCGGGCGAAGTCGTGCCGGCCGGGTTCGGCTCCCGGGCCTCGCCGAAGATGTGGCCACCGAGCCCGATGGTGGCGACGGCGATCGACTCGACCTCCAGCTCGACCGCCAGGATCACTGCCCCGGACGGGGAGACATGGGCCATCGAGGACGGACGCCCCGGGCCGGGGCTGGGCTGACCGGGGCTCTCGACCACGAGGCCCAGCTCACCCAACTCGGCCAGCAGATCACGGATGGTCGATCGGTTGAGTCCGGTCTGGATAGCGAGATCGGAGCGCGACATCGCACCACCCAGATGGAGCCCGTCGAGGACTGCTGCGAGGTTGTGACGTCTCAGCTCCTCGCTGGCCAGGCCGCGACGACTGATGTCGGAGATTGGGTTGTCAGCTATCGGCCAACCTTTTGTTGCGCGGCCCACGATATTACCCCCGAATTTTGTTGCAGACCCGAACAATTGCGTTGTAGGCTCGCTCCGATGTCGTGGCGAACGCACCTGGACGTGCGACGGGCGGCACCGTCAAGAGGAGGAACAGATTGAAAAGAAATAGATACCTGATCGCCCTGCTGGCTGTCCTGGCGATCCTCGTCGCAGCTTGCGGCGGAGACGACGAAGGCTCCGACACCACAGCCGGGGGGTCCGACACCACAGCCGGGGGGTCCGACACAACCGTGGCCGGCGGTGGCGGCGACGAGGAGTTAATCATCGGGTTCTCGTGGAACAACTTCAACGAGGAGAGATGGTCCAAGTTCGATGAGCCGTCATTCGTAGAAGCCATCGAGGCCGAGGGAGCCACCTACATCAAGGCGGACGCGGCATCGTCGGCAGAGCAGCAGCTCACCGACGTGGAGAACCTGATTTCCCAGGGCGCAGACGTGATCGTCATCCTCGCCCAGGACACTCAGGCCATCCTCCCCGCGGTGGAGAGCGCTGCCACACAGGGCATCCCCGTGATTGCCTATGACCGTCTCATCGAAGACGAACGGGCCCTCTATCTGACGTTCGACAATGTCGGTGTCGGGCGGATCATGGCCGAGACGCTCTTCGGCGTCGTCGACAGTGGCAACTTCGCCATCATCAAGGGCAACGGCTCCGATGCAAACTCCGATTTCCTCCGCGCGGGAATGGAAGAGGTCATTGGCGACGCCGTCACTGCAGGCGACATCACCATCGTCTGTGAGGAGTACACCGACGACTGGTTGGCAGAGGTCGCCCAGCAGACCATGGAGCAGTGCCTCACCCAGAACGACAACGACATCCAGGCCGTTCTCTCCGAGAACGATGGGATGGCTGGTGGCGTGGTCGCCGCCCTCGAGGCGCAGGGTCTGGCCGGGGAGATTCCGGTCACCGGTCAGGACGGCGACGCCGCCGCCTTGAACCGTGTCGCCCTCGGCACCCAGCTCGTCTCGGTGATGAAGGATGCTCGAATCCTGGGCAAGGTTGCCGGTGAGGCCGCCATCGCCCTGGCTCGAGGCGCCGCCCTCGCCGACGTGCAGGACACGGTCGAGTTCGAGTCGCCGGGCGGGAACACGATGATCTCGATCATCCTCGACCCGACCCCCGTCACCCGGGACAACCTCGACTTCGTGATCGACGGTGGCTTCCTCACGCAGGAAGACCTGTGTCAGGGCGTTTCCGCCGGCACAGTCGACGTCTGCGGTTGATCTGACGGCAACCGAGCCCCCGGGTCGAATTCGACCTGGGGGCTCATAGCCCGGTACACCAGCCGACCTGATTCGGAAACGCTGTGTACCGTTGCCAATCGAGAGCTAGATGGCCGTAGCAGAGGACTCGACGACCACTTCCGAGGGAGCGCTGACTGCAGAAGAGGAGCAGGCAGCCCCCGGGCTGAACGGCGCGCGCGGGATGATCAAGCGGGGCATGGCGGCCCTGGACATCGACACCCGGATGTTCGGTATGATCGTGGCGCTGCTGGCCATCTGGGTCGCATTCCACTTCTGGACGGGTGGGACATTCCTCACACCGCGAAACCTCTGGTTCCTCACGGTCCAGACATCGATAGTTGCGATCATGGCGACCGGGATGGTGCTGGTCATCGTCACCCGCAACATCGATCTCTCCGTCGGTTCGATGCTCGGCTTCATCGGGATGTTCATGGCCTTGATGCAGGCGGAATGGCTACCGAGCGTCCTCGGGTTCGACCATTCCTATACGTGGATCATCGTCCTCGTCGCCGGTCTCCTCCTCGGCGCCATCCTGGGGCTCATCCAGGGAGCGGTCGTCGCCTATCTCGGGGTGCCGTCGTTCATCGTCACCCTCGGTGGTCTCCTAATCTGGCGGGGCCTGTCCTGGGTGATGGCGCGGGGACGAACCATCGCACCCATGGACTCCACTTTCCAACTATTGGGCGGGGGCGCCCGGGGGACGGTTGGGGGGACGATCAGTTGGATCATCGGGATCGTGGCGTCGGTGGCGATCGTCCTGCTGATGGTCAGCCGGAGACGCAACCGTCTCAAGTTCGGGTTCCGGGTTCGACCATTTTGGGCCGACGTGGCTCTAATGATCCTGGGCCCCGTGCTCATTCTCGGTGGGGTCTGGTTCCTCAACCAGTACTACATGCCCGACGGAGTGGCCCGGCAGTACGCCGAGGCCAACGGGCTGATCTGGCCCGAAGGTGGACTGGAGATACCTTTCGGACTCGCCAACCCGGTGCTGATCGCCATCGGCACCGCGCTCGTCATGACATTTCTCGCCACCCGGCGCCGTTTCGGACGGTACGTCTATTCGATCGGCGGGAACCCCGAGGCCGCTCAGCTCAGCGGAATCAGGACCAAGCGACTGGTCATGCTCACGTTCATGACCATGGGCATCCTGGTCGGTCTCGCCGCCGCCGTCCAGATCGCCCGCCTCAACTCGGCAACAGCCGGTCTGGGCACGCTTCAGGAGCTCTCCGTGATCGCAGCGGCCGTGATCGGGGGCACGTCGCTCAGCGGTGGCGTGGGAACCGTCTTCGGGGCCGTGCTCGGCGCACTGTTCATGCAGTCTCTCCAATCGGGGATGGTCCTGGTCGGAATCGAGACAGCCATGCAGGACGTCGTCATCGGCATCGTCCTCGTGGCGGCCGTGGCCGTCGATGTCGCCTACCGGAGGAAACAGGCACGATGACCACCGACACACAGGTCAAGCCCCTGGTGGAGATGCTCGACATGAGTGTCAGCTTCGGTGGTGTCCACGCCGTCGAGCGAGTGAGCATCGACCTCTTCTCCGGGGAGATCCACGCCCTCGTCGGGGGGAACGGTGCAGGGAAGTCGACCCTCATCAAGACGCTCTCCGGAGCGCAGCGACCTGACTCCGGGACCATTGTCATCGATGGCGAGCCCATTGAGATCCATGGGCCGATCGATGCCAAGACCCACGGTATCGAGACCATCTATCAGACACTTGCCCTCGCCGACAACATCGACGCCCCCGGGAACATGTTTCTCGGACGCGAGCTGACCACCCGCTTCGGGAACATCGACTACTCGGCGATGGAGGCTGCCACTCGCGAGATAATGGCCCGCCTCAACCCTCGGTTCCAGAACTTCAAGTCGCCCGTCGCCTCACTCTCCGGAGGCCAACGCCAGTCGGTCGCCATCGCCCGGGCGGTCCACTTCAACGCCCGGATCCTGATCATGGACGAGCCTACGGCTGCTCTCGGGCCTGCCGAGACCGACCAGGTCCGACAGCTCATCCGCCAACTTCGCGACGATGGGCTCGGGATCATCCTCATCAGCCATGACATCCACGACGTTTTCGACCTCGCCGACCGGATCAGTGTCATGTACCAGGGTCAACTCGTCGGAACCGTCCAGAAAGACGACGTAACCCTGGACCAGGTTCTGGCGATGATCATCCTCGGCAAGGAGCCGGGTG
>JBAPYG010000468.1:0-4253 GCA_049284615.1 Acidimicrobiia bacterium | reverse complement strand
TCCTAGGAGCGATACTCCTGGTGATTCGCGGGATCTCGGCGGCCCGATCGGAGAGCCGGCCCAACGTCGCCGGTGCGGCACGACTCGTGCTCTCCGGCGCCATCGCAGCCATGGCCGCCATGGTGCTGGCACTGCTCACGGACGACTTCTCACTGGTCTATACGGCCAACCACCACGCCCGGGCCACACCCTTCCCCTTCGACGTCGCCACCGCCTGGGCGGCCCTCGAGGGCTCCATCGTCCTCTGGGGCCTCGTCCTGGCCGGGTATACGTGGTTCGTCTTTCGCCGGTATCGGAGGGCCCCCGATCGGCTGGGCGCCGCCGCCCTGGCCGTGATGGGAGCAGTCGCCATCTTCTTCTTCGGGTTGATGATCACCGTGGCCAACCCGTTCGAGGTATGTGTGCAGGCCGCCGACGTCGGATGTCTGCAATCGAGCCCATGGCCCTGGGCGGGAGCCATGGCGCCGCTCGACGGGCCCGGCCCGAACCCGCTGCTCCAGAACCATTTCATGATGGCCGTCCACCCCCCGATCCTCTATCTGGGATATGTGGGTATGACCGTTCCGTTTGCCTATGCCATCGGCGCGATGTCCCTTGGTGTCGCCGGGCCGGAGTGGCTCCGACGCAGTCATCGCTCCACCCTCGTCGCCTGGTCGTTTCTCACCCTCGGCATCCTGCTCGGCGGTTGGTGGGCCTATGAGGTCCTCTCCTGGGGCGGCTACTGGGCCTGGGATCCGGTCGAGAACGCCTCGCTGATGCCCTGGCTGGTAGCCACTGCCTTCCTCCACTCGGGCATAGTCCAGCAGCGGCGGGGGATGCTGCAGGCATGGAACTTCATCCTGGTCATCAGCACGTTCTGCCTGACCATCCTGGGCACCTTCCTGACCAGGTCGGGGACAATCAACTCGGTCCACTCCTTCACCCAGTCGGCCATCGGGCCGGCCCTGCTCGGCTTTCTGGTCCTCGCCCTGGTGGGCTCGTTCGTCCTGTTCGCCGCCCGGTCGGAACTGGTCTCATCGGCACCACGCATCGAGTCACTCGTCTCCCGGGAGGGCACCTTCCTGGCCAACAACCTCCTGTTGAGCGTCTACGCGTTCATGGTCCTGGTCGGCACCACATATCCGCTGGTCCTCGAGGCCTTCACCGGCACCCAGGTCGGTGTCGGCGAGCCGTTCTTCAACCGACTGGCGGTCCCTTTGTCGTTCCTCCTGCTGCTGGTGATGGGCTTCGGGCCGATAACTCCTTGGCGATCGACGCCACCGGGGCTGCTCTGGCGCAGGACCCGAGTCCCCTCCCTGGTGGCGATGGGGGCCGGCCTGATCACCGCACTCTTCGTCAGCCGCAACGGCTGGGTGGTACTGGCGATCACGCTCGGGGTCTTCGTCGTGGGAACGATGGTCGGCCTGCTCGTGGAGATGAGTGCGGCAAGAGCAGCGAAGACGCAGGAGGGAAAGTGGGCGGCGACCAGGAAGGTCATCGACGGGGACCCTCCGTTCTGGGCTGGCCAGCTGAGTCATGTCGGAGTCGTGCTCATCGCAATCGGCATCGCGTTCGCAGCCAACCTGGGGTCTCATGCCGAGGTCGACCTGGCCCCGGGGGAGTCGACCACCTTCGAGGGCTACACGATCACCTTCGAGTCACCCTTCCGCCAGGTACACCCGTCCAAGACCACGGTCGGCGCCCGGCTCACGGTGACCCGTGACAACAGGCTCGTCGCCTCGATGGAGCCCGCCGCCAACTTCTTCGGTGGCTCCGACTCGGCGGTGAGCACCCCGGACGTCCTCCATCGTCCCGAGGGCGATGTCTACGTCACGCTCCTCGGGCTTCCCGAGACCGGTGCGGCGACTTTCACCTTCGACACCTCCCCCATGATCTGGGTCCTCTGGCTGGGCGGGCTGGTCACTGTCTCTGGCGGTCTCCTGGCTATGGCGGCCCGACGGCGGGAACGGGCGGCTGTCGGGGATCGTCAAACCGCAGATGTCTGAGCGCGCCCGGAACCTGGCCACGATCGTCGTCCTGGTGGCCATGGCGACGGTCTCGATCGTCCTCGTGGCGACCAATCCCGGTGAAGTCGACCGGGTTCAAACGATCGGCGAGCAGATCAAGTGCCCCGTTTGCCAGGGCGAGTCGATCGCGAACTCCCCGTCGGCCATGGCGCGAGACATGATGTCGCTAGTGGCCGATCGCGTCGCCGCCGGTGAGGACGACGACGAGATCGTCGCCGAGCTCCTCGACTCGTTCAGCGGCGCCGTCCTCCTCGATCCTCCGACGTCTGGTCCCACGCTCGTGCTCTGGCTGGCTCCGCTCGCCGCTCTTGTCCTCGGCGGGGTGGTGATCGTTTGGTGGCGACGTCACCCACGGGCAGCACCCTCATCGGAGCCGGGCCCGAAGACGAGAGGACGGCGTCTCGCCCCCATCCTGCTGCTCGCCGTCGTCTTCGCCGCCGTCGTCGTCGCCGCCGGCTTCTTCCTGCAGGACAGGTCCGGGCCTGCCACCGGGATCGCCGCCCTCGACACCCAGGACCTGGAGGATGTGTCCAACGAGACGATGGAAGCGGTGATCGCCGCCAACTCGGACCATCCCCAGGTGAACGGTATGCGGCTCGCACTGGCGGAGCGCTTATACGAGATGGGTGATTACCGCGCCGCCTTCCCCCACTACCTCGAGGTGGCGCAATCACCGACTGCCACGGATGAGCAGGCGGTCAGCGCCCTGATCCGCCTTGGCTGGATGGCTTGGGATGGCAACGCCGAGGTCGATGCCGCCGTGGAGCTCTTCGACCAGGCCCTCGCCATCGACGCCGCCTCATCGACAGCTCGCTATCTCAAGGGGCAGGTCCTCTGGTGTGGGGAAGGCGACGCGGCCACGGCATCCGATCTGTTCGAGGAGGTATTGACCGATCCCGAGCTCAGCCCCGACGCTCGCACCCGGGTCGAAGACGACCTCGCCACGGCCAGCACAGGTGGGGCCTGCACGTGAACGGGAGACATCTGCGATGGGCTGCATACGGGATCGCCCTGGCCGCGGTGGTCTTCGCCGTCGTGCTCGCCTCCAGATTCGGCGCCGACCCGGGATTGGTCGACTCTCCACTTCTCGGCAAGCAGGCGCCCGGCTTCGAGCTGGCCCCACTCGAGGGCGGCGAGCCCGTGGCGCTCAGCGACCTCGACGGTGACATCGTGGTAGTCAACTTCTTCGCGTCGTGGTGCCTGGAGTGCCGGAAGGAGCACCAGGCACTCACCTCCACGGCCAACGCCTTCGCCGAGGACGGGGTCACCTTCGTCCAGATCGCGTATCAGGAGAGCCCGCCGGACTCCCTTGCCTACCTGGAGACTGCCGGGAGGGCAGACTCGGCGTTCTACCTGGCAGATCCGGGTAGCCGAACCGCAATCGCCTACGGAGTGTTCGGCATTCCCGAGACGTTCTTCATCGACGAAGACGGCGTGGTCGTCGGCAAGGTCATCGGTGAGGCGGACGCACTCACGCTGGGAGCGACGATCGATGCGATCAGACGTGGTGAGACCCCCGGCCAGAGCGTGACCGGGGACACACAGCAGAACCCAGACGGTTAGGACCGGGAGACGGTCGACCAGAATCCGCCTAGGGGTCGACGACGGTGACCGAGACCTCGGGAAAGGACACCGAGTCGAGGGCCGCCGGACCGGTGCCCAGCAGATATACGTCGAAGAAGCCGAGCAGGTAGTTGTCGACGATGGGGATCACCCGACCGGCCGGGATGGGGCCGGTGAGCCCGATCTGTGAGGCGAATGGGCTGAGCAGAGGGGTCATGACGAAGTCGTTGTGAGCCGCTCCCTCGACTGACACCATGTAGGTGACCGACTCCCCCCGGGCCGCGATTCCGAACAGAAGCGAGTCGTTGGGATTGTCCACCCACTCCTCGGATCGCATGTAGAGGGCGGGCCTCGTCATGTTGAGACGTAGATCGTCCTCCGTGAGCGGCTCGACCCAGGGATCCATGCCCAAGACCGCTTTGCAGCGCTCATCCTCGAGACAGGTCTTGACCGCGGCGCCGCCACCGGTCGAATGGCCATAGATACCGATGCGATTCAGATCGACGGCCGTGGCGATCTCGGCGAAAGACCCGGTCTCACCCTCGTCCAACTCGTCGAGGATCGTCACGAGATCGGCCGAGAACGTCGCGACGAGGTCGGTCGCGGCGTCGTCGTATGTCTGTTGGTCGACGTCCTCGGGGTCGGGCAGGGCCTCGGGGTCGGCGAGCACGACCTCGCCGTCCT
>JBAPYG010000467.1:0-5015 GCA_049284615.1 Acidimicrobiia bacterium | reverse complement strand
GTCCACAATCCGCGACGACTTCTGGAGCAATCATCATGAGAGCGGCTCTGCTTCACGCGCCAGGCGAACTGTTGATCGACGAGGTGGCCGATCCCGAGCCCGGCGCCGGGGAAGTGATGATCGCAGTTGGGGGAGTAGGACTCTGCGGCTCAGATCTGAGTGTCTTCACAGGTAAGTGGAAAGCACCCAACTATCCGTGGATCATGGGCCACGAGGCATTCGGGGTCGTGGAAGCGGTCGGGCCGGATGTCTCGAGCACGCGAATCGGTGAGACAGTGGTCGTAGAACCGAACGCCGCTTGCTTCGGCTGCCAGCAATGCGATCGCGGTTGGACATCGGCTTGTGCCGCGAGACAGTCGATCGGGATGAACCGTCAGGGTGCCCTGGCTGAATACCTGGTCGTGCCGAGCCGATTCGCCTGGTCGATTTCCGGTCATTCTCCGGCTGCTCTCGTCTGTGTGGAACCCACGAGTGTCGTGATCTCTGCGCTTCGCCGTCTCAGATCTCCGCTGCCCGAGACGGCGCTGGTGGTGGGCGTGGGCGCCCAAGGGCTGTTGATGTCGCTGGCACTCATCGAGCGGGGGCTGTCGGTCCATGTTCACGATGTCAACCCTGACCGGGTCGCATTCGCCACCGGACTGGGAGCGGTCCCCCTAGAAAGCGCCGAAGATCGTCACTTCTCCCTGGTGGTAGACACGGTCGGTTTGCCGGCCTCAATGGCTGTGTCCTTGAACCGAGCCCGGGTCCGCGGAACCGTGCTCTGTCTCGGTCTGGACAGTCGACCTCTCGAACTGACTTCCCAGAGACTCGTCCGTCGGCAGCTCACGATTCAGGGCTCGCTGACCTACGACCACCCGGTCGACTTCGAGTCGTCCATTGCGATGATCGACGAAGGCCGTCTCCACCCCGAACGCGTCGTGACCGACGAATATCCCCTCGATCAAGCCCAGCTGGCCTTCGAGCGAGCCTCGTCCTCGCGAGGAAAGACCTGGATACGGATCACCGACCCCACCGATTGACTATATTCATTACAGTGCAAGATGGGACGTGGCGCGACATGCAATGTCCAGCCACGTTCCACTGTGACGAATACAAGGAGGAGACATGAAGAGGCGACCCCGTGTGCTCGCTCTCACGCTGACCCTGGCCCTAGTGCTGGCAGCGTGTGGCGGTGACGGTGGAGAAGATGAGACCACCACCACGGCCGACGACTCGGCAGCTACGACCGAGGCAGAATCCACTACCACCACCGCTGCGGAGGCAACGACCACCACCGCGGCCATGCAGGAAGAAGTCGAGCTGGTGCTCGCGCACAGCTACCAGGAAGGTCAGCCGCAGGTTGCCTGTGGAGCTGACGTCATCAAAGAGGTGGCGGAGTCCGCAGACGTGGGTATAACCATCGAGGTCTTCGGAGCCAGTGCCCTCGGCGGTGATGCCGACCGCATCGAGTCCGTCATATCCGGCGACATCGACCTCGACATCCAGGGTGCGTCAGCGCTCGCTTCCGTGTACGAGCCCATCAGCGTCGCTGACGGTGCCTTCGTGTTCGACGACAGCGATCACGTGTACAACTACTTCACGGGTGATGCATCAACGCCGTTGAAGGACGGCTTCTATGACGCGACCGGCGTGCGGATTCTCGGCGCATGGAACACCGGAGCCCGCCAGTTCACGGCCAACGTGCCCATCCGCGAACCGGAAGACCTGCAGGGTCTTCGCATGAGGTTCCCACCCTCACCATCCTTCCTGCTGAATGCGGAAGCCATGGGCGCAGAGCCAGTCGAGGTCGCCTACGAGGAGCTGTACCTGGCCCTTCAACAGGGAACCGTCGACGGGCAGGAGAACCCGATCGTCAACATCGATGCCATCAACCTCGATGAGGTTCAGGACTACATCAGCCTCTCAGCCCACCAACTGAGCACAAACCTGGTGGTTGTCAACGGCGCGACCTGGGACTCGTTGAGCCCCGAGCAGCAGCAGGCGCTTGCCGACGGCGTCGAGGAGGCGATGGTGCAGGAGCCACAGTGCGCTGCCGACTCCGAGGAAGAGATCCTCGCCGGCTGGCGCGACAGTGGCGCCTTGGAAATCGTTGACGACGTCAACCGAGATGCATTCCGTGAGAAGGTGGAGCCCTTCCTTCGGGAGAACTACAACGACGCTCAGATCGAGGTCCTCGAGGCCATCAGGTCGGCGGCTGGCGGCTAGACCTGCCATCGAGTGATGCCCGGGGTGATCACCCCGGGCATCCTCTCGCGCCCGTGTCTATTTTCTCGTGTCAATGGCATCGACATCACGGAGAGGAGGATGATCATCTGATGGCCCGACAGGATGGCCCACCTGCAGACGATGTCGGCGCCGAGCCCCAGCGCGGAAGAGACGAGATCGAGGAGCTCGAAGACGAGTTGCACGCTCTGGAGGGCGAAGGCCCGCCGGTTGAGCCCCCCCTCCTCCCGTCCCGGGAGCCGATGCGAACCATGTTCCGGGCCCTGGGGACGTTGGAACAGATCCTTGGCTCGGTGCTCCTCGTCATGATCCTGGTTCTCGTGCTGGCCCAGGTTGCGATCCGCTACCTCCCCGGATCAGCAGCGTGGACCGGTGAGCTCGCACGTCTCTCGATGGTCTGGGCCACGTTCCTGATGGCCGGCTATCTGGTCGCGTATCCACCTCACCACATAGCCATCCAGGTCATCGACTACGTGGCCAAAGGCAGGTGGCTGGATGTGGTCAAACTCTTTGTCAATGTCGTGATCCTGCTCACCTGTCTCGTGCTCATCTACGGCGGCTACACGCTCGTGACCACCGGTGTCGACCAGGTCACCCCGGCCGGTGAGCTGTCGATGCGTTTCGTCAACGCCATACCCCTCATCGGGCTGATCCTCGTTGCGATCCGAGCCATATTGGGAATCGTGGTCAGGGACATCCCGGCTCTTCGAGGCCGGAGTCAGGACCCCGCATGAGTCTGACGATTCTGATCGTCGCCATCATCGTGCTCTTCTTGCTGAGGGTCCCGATGGCGTTCGCCATCCTCGGTCCATCGGTCGTCTACTTCCTGTTCGAGGGGTACACGCCGCATCTCGCTGTCAGGCTCGTCATGCAAGGCATCGACAGTTGGCCGCTGCTGGCAGTGCCACTGTTCATCCTCGTCGGCATCGTGGCGACGAGGACCGAGATCGCAGATCGGCTGTATGACGCCGCCGTATTGTTCTTGGGCCCGCTTCGCGCGGGTCTCGCATACGTGAACATCGCAGTGAGTCTTGGGTTCTCATGGATGAGCGGTGCCTCGTTGGCCGATGCGGCCGGCCTCGGCGCTATAGAAGTGAACCACATGCGTAAGAAGGGCTACCCCGCGGAGTTCTCCGTCGGTCTGAGCGCCAGCTCCGCCCTGATCAGCCCGATCATGCCGCCCAGCATCCCGGCCGTGGTGTTCGCTTCCGTAGCCGCGGTTTCGACGGGTGCCCTGTTCGCTGCTGCCGTGATCCCGGCTTTCCTCATGACCCTCGCGCTCATCGTTCTCGTGTGGATTTGGGCTCGTCGGCGACCAGACCTGGTCGGAGACCCGTATAGCTGGAGCGCGGTTCGCAGAGCGGCCCTCCGCGCCATCCCGCCGATGGGTGCGCCGGTCATCATCCTGGGCGGGATTCTCGGAGGTTTCTTCACGCCCACCGAGGCAGCAGGTGTAGGCGCTCTGTACATGCTGCTGTTGGCGCTGTCATACCGGACGTTGAAGATGCGCGATATCGCCATCATCTTCCGGGACACCGCGGTCATCACCGCCCAGATCATGCTCATAATCGGTGCCTCGGCTTTGCTCAGTTGGATACTCGCCCGTGAACAGGTGCCGCAGAGGGTTGCCGAGACTCTCGTCAATCTCACCGACAACCCCTGGGTGTTCCTGCTGATCATCAACGTGCTGCTCATACTTCTCGGGATGCTGCTGGAGCCGACGTCCGCACTCATCATCACCACGCCGATCCTGCTCCCCGTGGCCATAAGCTTTGGAGTGGACCCGCTGCAGTTGGGATCGATAGTCATCTTCAATCTGATGATCGGATTGATGACACCGCCGATGGGAGGAGTGATCTTCGTGCTGAGCTCGGTGACCGGGATCCCGCTGGAAAGAGTATTCAGGGGAGCAGCCATATATCTGCCGCCCATGCTCATCACTCTGCTCCTCATCACGTACATCCCCGCGATCACCCTCTGGCTTCCCGGGCTTCTCGGGCTATGAGTGGCGACGAGGGCACCCCGCGGGCCGGCGTCCATCGAGGGTCACCGACAGGGACGTCGCACGAAGCCGCAGCCTGGGCGTCAGCCATTTCAGCAACAACGGACGAGCGCGTCTTCGTGCGCGGTATCGCCCTCGACCAGGCCATTGGGATCGAGTCCTTTCCCACGATGTTGCTGCGTCTGTGGCGAGGCGACACACCGACGCAACAGGAGGGTGATCTCCTCGGCGCTTGTCTGGTGGCGTCGATCGATCACGGCCCCCTCTCACCGTCCGCGCTCGTCACTCGGACGATCGCCTCGACTCGGGCCGGACCGATCAGTGGCCTTGCAGGGGGGATCCTGTCATTCAGCCAATATCACGGCGCCGCCGTCACTCGAGCAATGGACATCCTCGCCACCGCCCCCTCGAACGCCGGCCACATCGAGAGATGGGCCGACGAGGTCTTCGAAAGTGAGCGGGCCGAGGGTCGCCGTCTCCCCGGAATCGGACATCGTTGGCACAACCGCGACCTCCGCTCGGAAAAGCTGATCGAGATGGCAGCGCAGTTGAACGAGGGTGTGAATGTCGCCGCGATAGAGGCCCTCGCTGCGCGTGTCACCCGTCATACCGGGAGGACCCTCCCGGTGAACATCGACGGGGCATTGGCGGTCGCCCTGACCGCGCTTCGTCTCGACCCTGCCTACGGAGACTTGTTGTTCGCTCTCGCTCGAGGTTTCGGACTGGCAGCTCACTATGTGGAAGAGACGTCGCGACAGCGACCGATGCGAACGATCGACCCGACTATCGC
>JBAPYG010000466.1:0-2031 GCA_049284615.1 Acidimicrobiia bacterium | reverse complement strand
CCGCACCCTGCTCGGTGAGGAGCACTCTGGCCTCTGCGTAATCGTCGGATCCCTCGGAGAATCCGAGATTCTTGATGCCAAACGCATAACCGACCCCGCGCCTCACGTGCCGACGCTCTGTGGTCAGGCCACTGCCGCCGGGCAGTCTCGTCTCGACCGTCTCCTCCGGTAGGGGCATCGCCGCCAGGGAGTCGATGACATCGACCACCGGGAGGGGAGTCTCCACTCGTTGACCCGTCGTCGGCATCAGATCCCCCATGGCGAGGGCGTTTCGACGACGAAGGTCGAGCGGGCTCATTCCCAGCGCGGCGGCGAGCTTGTCCATCTGCGCCTCGTACGCGACACACACCTGGACGGCCCCAAAGCCCCGCATCGCGCCGCATGGCGGGTTGTTGGTCCTGGTACCGGCACCGTCGACCGAAATCGAATCGCACGCATAGGGCCCCACGGCGAAGTAGCAGGCGTTGGCGAGGACGGCCGACGTGGTCGAGGCGTAGGCGCCCCCGTCGATCACCACCCTCGCCTCTACCCTCACCAGCCGACCGTCGGCGTCCGCATGGTGCCGATACCACATCTGGGCAGGGTGGCGATGAACGTGACCGGTGAACGACTCGGACCGGTCGTACACCATCTTGACGGGCCGGCCGGTGTGCAGGGCGAGCATGCAGAGATGGATGTGGAGGTTCACGTCCTCACGGGCGCCGAACGCGCCGCCGATGCCGGTGGGGTGGGACCGAACCTGGTCGGGCCGCAGACCGAGGCTGGCCACCACCTGGGCCTGGTCGATATGGACGTATTGGCTAGTGGCGTAGAGATCGACTCCGCCATGACCGTCGGGCACGGCGAGCCCGGCCTCGGGTCCGAGCGGGGCCTGATCCTGCATGCCGACCTCGTAATAGCCCTCGACGACGACCGAACCGGTCACGTCCTGGTCACCGCGGCGGATCCGCATCCTGCGGAAGACGTCGTCCGCGGCATCGGCCGTGACAGGGTCGACCCTTGGCGTGAGCACCTCGTACTCGACTTCGACCGCAGCGGCGGCGCGACGCGCCGTCTCCTCGTCCTCGGCGGCCACGATGGCGACAGGCTCCCCCCAGTATCTGACGACCTCCCCGGCGAGGACCGGCTGGTCGGCGTGCTCGAGACCGAAGACCGCTCTCCCCGGCACATCCGTTGCTGTCAGGACCGCATGGACACCCCCAATGGCCAGGGCCGGGGCGATGTCGATCGAGACGATCCGGCCGTGGGGATGAGGGCTGCGCTTCGTGGCTCCCCAGAGCATGCCGTCCGACTCCAGATCGGAGGCGTACTGGAACTCTCCTTTCAGCTTGGACACGCCGTCGGGGCGCAAGGGCGACTCGCCGACTCCGCCAACGACCGTCGGGCGGGCGACCCTGGTCGAGGTCATCGCGCCGCCAGCCCCTCGAGGGCACGGACGATGGCGCCATATCCGGTGCAACGACAGATGTTGCCGGAGAGCGCCTCCTCGATCTCGGCGCGGCGGGGATTGGCGTTGCCGTCGAACAGGTCGGTGGCCGCGACGACGATCCCCGGTGTGCAGAAACCGCACTGGACTGCCCCCGCTTCATGCATCGCCTGCTGCACGGCATTCAGCAGATCGTCACTCGCCACCCCCTCAACGGTGGTGACATCCGACCCGGCGACATCTGCGGCCAGGACGAGACAAGAGCAGACCACCGCACCGTCGAGCAGGATGGAACAGGACCCGCATTCTCCCTGATCACAAGCATTCTTTGACCCAGGGAGCCGCAGTTGATCACGGAGCACGTCGAGCAGGCTCACCGGGCTGACGACCCGGGCGCTCGCCTGCTCTCCGTTGAGTCTGAATTCAACGATCATGCAGACACCTCTCCAGGAGCCGGCGACAGAGGACGCCCGAGGCGTGACGGCGGTATGCCTCGGTGGAGCGGTGGTCGGTGATGGGGGACACCTCCTCGGAGACGAGCCTGGCGAATTCGGCGAGATCGGCTTCGGTGGGGCCTGAGACCGCCGAGATCATGGCCTCGGCAC
>JBAPYG010000465.1:0-3833 GCA_049284615.1 Acidimicrobiia bacterium | reverse complement strand
GTCTGCAACCGAGATTCTCGCCGATGGATCCATCGTCACTGTGTCATGCGCCCAGGGCGACGTGGGCTATGTGTACGCCGGCGAGATCCCGATGGAAGTCGTCGATGTCGACTATTCGGATGTGCCCGCGACCGAGACCGCCATCATGATGAATCTGGGCAATCCCGACCTGGCCTTCGGCATGGCATCCCTCCCGGTCGACGGTGTCGGTCTTGCCCGCACCGAGTTCATCATCTCCGAGTCGATCAGGGCCCATCCGATGGCCCTGCTCCACCCCGAGATGGTCGATGATCCCGACGAGCGGGCCGAGATCGCTCGCATGACGAACGGGTATCGGTCCGGCGCCGAGTACTTCGTCGAGCGGCTCTCCGAGGGCGTGGGGACCATCGCGGCTGCCTTCTACCCGAGACCGGTGATCGTCAGGATGTCCGACTTCAAGACGAACGAGTATGCGAGTCTCGTTGGCGGACATGCCTTCGAGCCGGTGGAGGCGAACCCGATGATCGGCTTCCGGGGTGCATCCCGCTATGCCCATCCTGCTTATCAGGACGGCTTTGCCCTCGAGTGCGCCGCCATGAAACGGGCCCGAGACGACATGGGCATGGACAACATCAAGTTGATGATCCCGTTCTGTCGACGTGTAGACGAGGGAGCACGCGTGCTCGGCGTAATGGCCGACAACGGTCTCATACGTGGCGAGAGCGGCCTGGAGATCTACGTCATGTGTGAGATCCCCAACAACGTCATCCAGGTGGAGGCATTCGCCGAGATATTCGATGGTTTTTCGATCGGGTCCAACGACCTGACTCAACTGGTGCTCGGCGTCGATCGAGACTCCGAGCTCGTCTCCTTCGAGTTCGACGAGCGGGATGATGGTGTCGTCGAGATGCTGCGTCTGGCCATCGAAGGCGCACACCGCCGTTCTCGGCACATCGGGATCTGTGGCCAGGGCCCCTCCGACTTCCCCGACCTCGCCGAACGTCTCGTCGGGTTCGGGATCGACTCGATGAGCCTCAACCCGGACACGGTCGCCTCGACCAGGCGGATGGTGGCCGACGTCGAGTCCGCCCGGACGCCGGGTCACGCCACAGACGCCACCTGACCCCCCCTTCTTCGGGTCACCCGCTGTTGCGGTGCCCGGTCATCAGAGCTCGCGCCAAGACCGGGTCGTCAGGTGTGGGCTCGAAAAGAGAGAGGCACCGTCCCCCCGGGGACGGTGCCTCTCTGAAGAGCAAAGGGCCCGATGAATGAGTTCCTACGCCGGTATCAGCCGGATCAGGTTCCACGATCCCGAGACTCCTACGGCCTCGGTCTCAACCAGGCAGTCACCTGGTACCCGTTCTCACACCTCGGGCCCTTCATTGGCGAACATATGCGCTTTCCGGGCGGACCGCTAGGGCAGAAAGTCCTCTCTCACGGTCCCGGGCCTGTTGTGACCCGATATCGACACAGACTCGTCAGGTCGCCTCGCCGATAGGCGGCTCCGCACCCGAAGGACGATTGGCAGCCACCTGGCGTCGCGGCCCGACGTAGACGGGCATGTCGTAACCCCCGATGAGACGCTCGGCGACACTGCCCAACAGCGCCTCGGACAGTCCGTGACCTCGAGCGCCCACGACGATCAGCTCGAAGCCATTGCCGGTCGCATATTCGACGAGGGCTTGAGCGGGTGGGCCGTACAAGGTGAGCACCGAGGTCGGGTCGAACCCAATGTCACGACGAGCCTCGCTCAACTGGGCCATTGCTTCGTCACGGTCCTCGGCGCCCGTGTATGTGTCCACCGAGTCGAAGCTGAGAACTCGAGCCAACGTCAGGTTCGTCACGCAGCCTCCAAAGAGGGCGAGGGCAGACGTGATCGCCTCGATGGAATCGACCGAGCCGTCGATCCCGGCGAGTACGTCGAAGCGCCCGTTGGAGACGTTCCAGGTAGGCCCCTGGTCGTGGCTGGGGTGGAACCGGGCCCGCTCGATGGCCAGCGGGATCGCCAGCGGGCCCAGGACCCCGCCAAGAACGAGCCAAGTCCAGAAGTCGTGGCCGCGCCTCCGCATGACGAAGCCCATGAGGAGACCGGTCACCAGCCAGATCGCGGCAACGATCATGAGACTGTTGGCACTGTCCATCCGGATACTCCTTTGCTCTCACCTCCAGTAGATGCCCTCCCCTTCGAGGTCACCAGGGGCATCTGCCCTCACGAGGACAGTCCATCGGCCCTTTCTCCCCGACGCTTCGGTCGAGCCACGACCTCGAAATCCCAGGATGACAGATCTACCCGGCACGCCTCCAGAGGCGAAGGTCCCCGATCCCTTAGAGATCGATCAGTCGTAGCGAGCCATGCTCGGCACCAGCGCCGAAAGACTCACTATCGAGAGGAAAGCCCCGACGGCCAGACACGAGCTGACGATCCATTGCCCCAATGTGAGCGCCGTTGTGCTGAAGAGCTCATTACCGAGCGGCGTGGCCACCACGAGTACCTGGAGGGCCACCGAGATCACGATCGACACGTGAAGCAACGGGTTCCGCGTGAGCCCCTCGCTCCAACCCGACTCCGACACTCTGAGGGCGTAGATGTAGGCGAGTTGAACCAAAACCAGTGTTGTGAAGCCGAGGGTCCTGGTCGCCTCCCACTCGAGACCTTCGACCACGCCAAAGGCGTAGACCATCAACACAGGTACGGCCAGCACCGCACCACGCACCCCAATTGCGATCTGGCTGGTGCGGTCGAGCAACGATCGACGTCGACTGGGGGGTCGCAGCATCACCCGGCTATCCGGCGGGTCGAATCCGAGAGCCACTGCCGGGAGGCCGTCGGTCACCAGGTTGACCCAGAGGATCTGTGTGGCCAGAAGTGGATCCCCCATTGAGCTGAACACCAGAAAGGCAACGAAGACGACTATGACCTCCGAGACATTCGCCGCCAGCAGGAACGCGATGACCCGGCGAATGTTGGAGAAGATCGTCCGCCCTCCCCGAATCGCGGCAACGATCGTCGCGAAGTTGTCGTCAGCAAGCACGATGTCGGACGCATCGCGGGCCACGTCGGTTCCCGACCCCATGGCCACACCGACATCAGCGATACGCAGAGCAGGAGCATCGTTCACCCCATCGCCGGTCATCGCAACGATCTCACCGCGTTGCTGCCACGCCCGCACGATCTCGACCTTGTCTGCCGGGTCGACGCGGGCATACGCGCCGATCCGATCGACCCTCTCTGTGAGTTGATCGTGGTCCAGCGAATGCAGTAGCGCGCCAGTGACTACGTCCCTCCCGGCGAGAAGACCCAAGTCCTCCGCTATCGACCTGGCGGTGACCTCGTGGTCACCGGTGATCATCACTACTTCGACACCGGCGCCAACGGCCTCTTCGACCGCCTTCCTGGCCTCGGCTCGGATCTGATCACTCATTCCGATGAGGGCGACGAGCACGAGGTCTCCGTCGATGTCGCCGAGGTATCCCTCCTGCTCTCCAATCTCCTTGTACGCCAGGGTCAGCGTGCGAAGTCCTCTTGCCCCCATTTCCTCCGCTGCGTCCAGCCAGATCCGAACATCACTTTCTCCCAGACGGGTCACGCCTGAGGAGCTCTCCACCAGGGAGCACGATGGCAGGACCAACTCTGGTGCGCCTTTGACGACCGCGAGCAGACCTCCATCCGAGCGATGGATGGTGGTCATTCGCTTTCGTGACGACTCGAAGGGAAGCTCGTCGACCCGGGGCCAGCGCGCCCGCACGTCTTCGGGATCGACCAAGGGATCTGTGGAACGAAGCAGGGCCACCTCGATGGGATCTCCCCTGGTGCCGTCGTCTGTCTGCCTGGCGTCATTGCAGAGAACGGCGAG
>JBAPYG010000464.1:0-6917 GCA_049284615.1 Acidimicrobiia bacterium | reverse complement strand
TCGCATTCCTCACCGTCGACGGCGCTCAGACGACGCCCTTCTTCGGTACCGATCAGCCCACCACCAGCTTCATGTACTTCAGCCTCGTAACGATCACCACCCTCGGCTACGGCGACCTCTCTGCCGTCGAGCCGTTTGGACGATTGTTGACCACGATCGAGGCAGTGATCGGCCAGGTCTACCTGGTCACGTTTGTTGCCATGATCGTCGGGTTGATGGTCGAGCAGCGACCCCGCCGGCCGACGGGCGAATAGTCGTCGACGTCACTAACGCTCGCCGTCGCAGTCGCCGGCGAAGGCGCTACTCCAGGGGTCCCACCGATATGAGGAAGTCATCCAGCCGCGAGGCCGCGGCCTCGTCGTAGTCGTTCCTGGCGGTGACCGCGATCCAGGCATCGGCATTGGCCTGCTTCGAGTAGAGGTGCCCGTAACCCTCGGGGACCAACCCGGCGGAGGCGAGGTCGATCAGCACCTGCCACATCGTGACCACCGGCACCCACACGAAGTCGTCGCTGATCTCGTCGCCTCGTTGCCCGTCTTCCAGCCAGTCGGGTGAGGTGAAAGCGAGATCAGGCGAGAAGAAGACCACGGGGTCGGAAGCGTGTTGCAGATAGGCGACACGGGTCTCGCCCCATGGCCCGGGCGGTTTGTCGAACGCGTTCTGCTCGTTGGTGAATCGGACGGTTCGCCCCGCCTCGTATATCGGGGTCGGCGGAGACGAGCCCGGGTCGCGGTCGGCGATGATCTGCGCGTGCAGGGGGTTGACGAATGGGGGCCCGACCATGACGGCACCGTCGATCGGCTCGTTGATGATGTCTATCGAAGTCAGGATGGACTCCACCCCGAACGAGCCAAGCGATAGACCGTAGAGGTAGAACTCGGGACGGGCATCCTCGGGGAGCGTCGACCAATATCCGTGGATGGTGTCGAACACCACCTTCGAGGTCTCCCGGACCTCGTCCTGGTCGGCGAGAAGCGATATCCAGCTCGGGAGGTATGAGTACTGGGCACCGGCGATCGCCACGTCCCCGTTGTGGACGTAGTCGAGGGATGTCATGGCGTTTGGCTCGAGATAGCCGGTCCCGGTCGTGGTGGCCACGATCAGGACGTCGCGATCGAAACCACCCGCCCTGATCAGCTCCTCGAGCAGTAGCCGGGCACGCTCCTCGGTGGTCTCAGCCGACTTGAGCCCGACATAGACCCGGACCGACTCCATGGCGTCCCCACCGTGGAACCGATTGAGCTCGTCGACAGTCGGGCCGGAGGCCACGAACGCCCTTCCCTGCCTCCCCAGGTCTTCCCACTCCACCAGCGAACCGGGGCCGCCGGAGCGCACATCGGAGGTCGGCTGGACGACTCCCTCGTTCGTGGCTGCGTCCCGTGGGGCGAAGATCTGGTTGGCCACGGTGAAGAATGCATTGACGAGAACGCCGCTCCACAGACCCCAGATGATGAGGGCGAGGGCTATACCGCCGAGAACGCGCGCCAGCCGACCCGGAAGACGCCGGTCCAGCCATCTCGTCATCAGATGGAGGAGCTTTCGAAATGCGCGGGTCAGCACCAGGAGCAGAGCCGCGACCACGACGGCCACGGGGACGATTGTGAGCCACACGATTGGCGAGATTCGGTCCATGCCGAACTCGTCGCGGAGGTTGTTCTGGAAGCCGACGAAACGCCAGAGATTGACCACGAAGAGGAACGCCAGGAAGAGATACAGAACCCACCTGATCACCCGCCAGACGCGGCCTTCCAGCGGAGGAAGGCCCACGTAGGTCCAGGCCCACTCCCCGGCGGCGCCGAGCCCGTACCCGACCAGGAAGGTCACACCTGAGATCACACCCTGGGTGATGGCGGTGCGGGGGAGCATCGACGGCAACAGCGAGAGGATCAGGAAGACGACTCCGGTGATGATGCCGGGTCGGGACACGGGTCTCGAGAAGACCGGTGGGAGTGGTCGGTCCTCGAGATCGCTGGTGTTGAGTCTTGACACAGAAGGGCACGGTAGAACGCACCGTCGCCACTAGGTATGCGAATCTGATGGTGCCGAATCGACAACGAAGCCCGTATCGCCCTGTTCAGACCGCGCTTTCAGGCCGACACACCACTCGACATCGCCTCTGGCGTCCTCTGCTCCTCGTCGACGACTCGACGGGCGCCTCACCAGATCTCAGCGATCTCCCCGACCGGCAGCCTCATCGGTGAGTCACCGGCGATGTGGAACACCTCAGCGAAAGCCGGGAAGTTGGCCAGGGGGCCGTTCACGCGATACGGATGGGGTGAGTGGACATCGACGTTGGCCAGCATGCGCAGGTACTCCTCGCTGTAGTTCATGCGCCAGATGGTCCCGTAGGAGAGGAAGAATCGCTGTCTCGGCGTGAATCCGCCCAGCTCTGACTCGTCCTCCAGGGTGTCGACGAACGCGTTGTAGGCGATCTTGAGCCCACCGAGATCGGCGATGTTCTCTCCGAGGGTGAGACGACCGTTGACCTTCTGGTCATCGGCCACTTCGAAGTCGGAGAACTGTTCCACCAGCACTTCGGCGCGCTTGTCGAACTCGGAGCGGTCGTCCTCGCCCCACCAATCCCGTTTCCGCCCGGCCTCGTCGAAGCGACTGCCGTTGTCGTCGAATCCGTGCGTGATCTCATGCCCGATCACGGTCCCGATCGCCCCGAAGTTCACCGCATCGTCGGCATCGGGATAGAAGAAAGGGGGCTGCAGGATGCCTGCCGGGAAGACGATCTCGTTGTGTAGCGGGTTGTAATAGGCGTTGACGACGTGCGCGGCCAACTGCCACTCCCCCGCGTCGACGGGCTGCTCCAGACGGCCCAGCTGTCTCTCGTACTCGAACTGTGCACAGCGCATGCGGTTGCCGACATACGACCCACGATCGATGACGAGGCCCGTGTAGTCGCGCCACGTGTCGGGATACCCGATCTTGTAGGTGAAGGCGTCGACCTTGGCCAGCGCAGAGGCCCTCGTGGCCTCGGTCATCCAATCGAGTGACTCGATCGAGCGGCGCATGGCCGCGATGAGGCCATCGACCAGTTCCTCACACCTCTCCTTGGCCTCCGGGGGAAAGGCCTCCTCGACATACAGGCGGGCCACCTGCTCGCCGAGGTCGGCCCCGGCGGCGGCGAGGATCCGGGTCCACCGGGCTCGTGGCTGTCGTTGGCCGCCGAGTTTGCGGTTGTAGAAGTCGAATGCCTCCTCCTCGAACACCGGGGGGAGGGCAGATGCGAACGTTCGCACGAGATGCCATGTCAGGTAGGCGCGGAGAGTCTCGATCGGAGTGGTGGTCAGCGCATCTTCGAGCGAAGTGAAGAATTCGGCGTGGTCGACGTTCACCGAGTCAGTCGTCACCCCGAGGTCCCGTAGATACGAGGTCAGTCCAAAACGGGGCATGAGCTCGTCGAGGCTCTCCACGGGATGCCGGTTGAGGGTCTTGTCCAGGTTTCGTGCCTCAGCCGCGGGCAGCGAAGCCGCGGCGAGACGCCTCTCCAGGGCCACGATCTCCTCACTCTCCTCCCGACCTCCCCTCCCGAGAGACGTCAGCTGCCTGGCCACGTGGGCGGTGTACGCCGCCACCAGCCCCGTGGACCGATCGTCGTCGCGCACGTAGTAGTCACGTTCGGGCAGTCCGAGCCCGCCCTGTCCGACATAGACGAGATACCTCGCCGGGTCCTCGAAATCAGGGGAGACGCCCATGGAGTGGAGCGCACCGACTCCGAGACGTCGCAACCGTGGCATGAGCGCACGGAGACCGTCGATACCCTGGATGTCGGCGATGGCGTCGAGCACCGGCTGGAGGGGCTCGGTCCCCACGGACAGGATTCGGGCCTCATCCATCCCGGCGGCGAAGTAGTCACCGACCATCTGATCGGCCGACCCCGGGGGCTCCGGGTGCCCCGCTGCCTCTTCGAGCAGCGAGTGGAGGATCTCCTCGTTACGCACCTGCACTTCGAACATCGCACCCCATGCCGGATACTCCGAGGGGACGGGGTTGGCGTCCAGCCAGCCACCGTTCACGTGGCGGTAGAAGTCATCGGCGACGGGGGTTTCATTGTCGAATGCAGCGGCATCGATGTGGTCGACGTATTCCATCTCGACTGTCTAGCAGCGCGGGACCGAGGCACTCGGGCCGACTTCGAGGGTCTGTACTCGCCGACCACCGATCTCGAGCCCGCCCCGGGGCTGCCCACCATCCTGAACCTCATCGATCCCCCAAGGGATCAGGTCCAAGTGCGAGGCCAGGCCCGTTGATATCGAAAGAGCCGACGGTTCGCCCCGGCAAGTCAGTTCAAGAGCCCTTCGGAGCGAAACCAGGAGATCGTGCGCTCCATCGTGTCGTTGACATCGGCGTAGACGAGACCCAGCTCGCGCGATGCCCTGGATCCGTCGTAGCGGTGCCCGTGGAGCAGTGCCCGCGCCGACTCGGGACAGAGGGGTGACTGTCTCCTCATGATCTTGAACCCGGCGTCCACCACGGGAGCCAGTGTGGTCACCGCCCTCGGGGTGACGTACCAGGGCCGCGACCTTCGACCTGTCATACGGCTCAAAACGCCAACCGCCTCACGAACCGTGATTACGTGGCCGCTGAGCACATACCGCTCCCCGGAGACACCTGCCTCCGCAGCCAGGAGATGACCACGGGCACAGTCGTCGATGTCGACCAGGGAGAACGTCGCATCCACCAACAAGGGAAGATCTCCCCGCGCCGCGGCGAGGAAGAGGGCCCCCGTGCCGGTGGACCGCCCCGGGCCCTGTACCGACGAAGGGTTCACCGAGACGACCTCGATGTCATCGGCGCGGTCGAGGGCCAAGCGCTCGGCGACTGTCTTCGACCTCTCGTACTCCGATAGGAAGTGACCGCGATGCTTGGAGGTCTCGGTACCGACCACTCCCGATGGCTCGCCGATGGTGACCGCCGAGGAGGTGAGGATCATCCGCTGGACACCGCCACGAACACTCGCCTCCAGCACGGACATCGTGCCCTCGACGTTGACGTGCCACATGACGTCTGGGTCCCGGGTGCACATCTCGTTCACACCGGCGATGTGGAAGACGCGTCGTCGTCCCTTGACCAGCCTGGTCAAGACATCGACATCGAACAGGTCCCCGGTCACGACAGAGGCCCCCAGCCGGTCGAGGACCTTCGAGGATTCCGGTGATCGCGCCAGCGCCCACACCTCCTCGCCGGCGGACACCAGGTGACGGACCACGGCGCGACCTACGACTCCCGACCCACCGGTCACGGCGACACTCACGTCTTGGCTTCGGTTTGCGTGGTTCGGACCACCGACCAGAAGGCGGTGATGTAGCCCCAGGCAGAGCCGATCGTGGCCACCACCGCGATCAGCATGAGGTATTGATCGAAATACCAGGGGCCCCAGCGCTCCGAGAAGCGGAGGAAGGCCCAGAAGATCGCGGCGTACTGCGAGAAGGCCTTCAGCTTGCCCCAGGTCGAAGGGGCGATGAGGCCCCCGCGCTGGGCCACCACCCCGCGCAGGGCCATGACCGTGAACTCACGAAAGATGATGATTGCCGCCGGCCAGATCGACACCCGATCCACGGAGACGAGGGCGAGGAGGGTCCCGGTGACCATGATCTTGTCGGCGGTGGTGTCGAGAAAGGCGCCGAGCACGGTCCCACCTGTCGTCCTCCTCGCCCAATACCCGTCGAGGAAGTCGGTGAAGGCGGCGACGAGGAAGAGCCCGGCGGCGATCAAGTAGTGGTTCTCGATCTGATCGGCTCGGGTGAACGCCATAATCGGCACCACCATCGCGATGCGGAATATCGCGAGAGCATTTGGGAAATTCATGGGCGTCCTCGACTCCGCTCCGATCATAAGCGGGCGAGGGCGGCAAGCGACCGACGAGACATAGCCCCGTTTCGCCGAGAAACGGGGCTATGTAATTGGGTGGCGAGGTTCTAGATGCCGTCACACCAGGTGGCCGGGGTGATTCCCACTCCGGGAACAACCACGGATACACCACCGGTCTGGAACAACTCCGGCATCGTGCGATGCAGTTGAAGAACGGTCTTGAAGGGAAGAGTCCCGACATCGACGACTTCGATCCCACCGCCGGCCACGGCGGAGAGGAGACCGAGACTCTGCAGTGTCCCGATTCCCTGCTGCTGGCATTCGATGCCCGCCGGCTTGCCCCCGTCGCCGGCACCTGCCGGTGGGGCCGCCATCGCCGGCAGTGCCATGGCTAGTGACATGGCCGCCGCCGCGACGGCGACTGTGAGCTTCTTCATGAGACTTCCTCCTTGGTCGTTCGGGTCTCTTCGCCCGTTCGGAACGAGGGAGGAGCCCGGATGACCGGGTTGAGAGATCTCAGACCCAGTCGAGGGAGCGATCCACCGCCTGACGCCAGCGGCCCCGCAGCCGGGACCGGTCCAGATCGTCGATTCCCGGCTGCCAACGTCGGTCCTCGGCCCACATCGATCGGATCTCTTCCAGCCCCGACCAAACCCCGGTGGCGAGACCGGCTCCGAGCCCCGCACCCAGGGCGGTGGTCTCGGCGACCACCGGACGAACCACATCGACCCCGAGCAGGTCGGCCTGGAACTGCATCAGACCGGCGTTGGCGGTCATGCCACCGTCGACCCTCATCTCGGTCAGCCGAACACCGGAGTCCGACGTCATCGCCTCCAGGACGTCGGCGGATTGGAAGGCGGCTGCCTCCAGAGCGGCGCGTGCAATGTGCCCCTTGTTGGCGAAGCGGGTGAGACCCACGATGACGCCTCGGGCGTCGGGGCGCCAGTAGGGAGCGAACAGGCCCGAGAACGCGGGCACGAAGTAGACGTCGCCGTTGTCGTCGACCGAGGACGCCAGACTCTCGACTTCCGCCGCCGTGGAGATGATGCCCAGGTTGTCGCGGAGCCACTGGATCAAGGAGCCGGTGACGGCTATCG
>JBAPYG010000463.1:0-1868 GCA_049284615.1 Acidimicrobiia bacterium | reverse complement strand
CCCAACGATCGGCGACCACCGTGATGCCACGTCGTACCTCGGGCCGCACCGACGTCAGATAGCCGAGCCAGAAGGTGACGAGGGCCTTGCCCAGCCGCAGCCAGGACATGACCGGTCCGGTGCGATCGGGTGTCGGCGCCACGACGACCTCGCCGGGGTTGGGCGTGGTCCAGTCACGCCAGAGAGGGGGCCGGAAGTGGAAATAGCGACCACCCGTCCGCGTGATCAGCTCTGCTGCCACCGAGGTCTTGCCCACTCCATCGGGCCCGATCAGTGCCACGAACACACCACGCTCGCTCATCATGTCTGGATCGTCGCACATCGGTTCGGGATGGGCCCATCGAGTCGATGTGCGAGCCAACTATCACTGATCACGAAGCTTCTCCCGGTAGCGGGCGAGTTTGAAGCCGTTGCCCACGAAATCGCTGACGGGGAGGGCGAAGGAGCCGATCCAGAAGGCGCTCAGGCTGGCCACGAGACGGCAGGCCTGGGCGGCGATCTCGACTGATGCGAGCGAGACCTCACGTCGCAACCCCATCAGCCGGGCCTGCAGCGGGCGGGTCAAGCTGACCACGAGCTGAGCGATGAGGGTCACTAGCACGAGACCACCGACCGTGTAGGCGGTGGGGAAGAGACTCTTGGTGATACCCCACCCCAATGGGGTGGCGACCAGCAGCCCGTACACCACGCCTACTCCGATCACGGTCCCGTTGTAGGTGCGGCTGAGCTTCTTCACTCGCTCGGGCTCGCGTCGGGCGGAGGCCACCATCAGCCTCGGTCCCACCGAGGCCAGCACACCGGTCGCCGAGACCTCTGCGGGACGGGCGACGAGACGCGCCGCTTCCACGTAGCCGAGGGCTGCCGGGCCCACGATCGCCCCGACCAGCGTCCCGGCGAGATAGCCACCGCCCGAGTTCGCCAAACCGACCACCAGCAGATAGCGACCCATGGAGAACAGCTCCCGTGTCTTCGGCGATGGAGAGCCGCGCTGACCCGCGACGAAGAAGAGGGCCATGAGCGACGACACGATGTTGCCGATGGTCATGGCCCCGAAAGGAACCCACAGTGGATCGACCTGGAGCAGCGCCAGAACGGCAAGGGACGTGCAGATCAGGTTCGTCAACGAGACTGTCGATGCCTGGCCCGAGCGGTCGGCCGTGTGCAGAACGCGCCGGATGTGATCTTGGACGGGGGAGGCGAACGCGAAGGTGACGGCCGTCACCAGCAACGGGGTCACACTGGCGAGGTCGACGTCCTGGGCCAGGGGCAGGGCTCCTGCCGCCACGGTCACAGAGGCCAGTCCTGAGACGAGGAGCCCTCTGGGAAGACTCCAGCGCAAGGAGCCGAGCCTCTCTTCGACTGGCAGGTGGGCCATGGTCACCTCGGAAGGGCTGAACATGAGCTGTGTGGGAAGCTGGGTGGCCACACTGAAGGCCAGGAACAGGAGCGAGTAGACCCCGAGCTGGTCGGGCGTGAGATAGCGCACGGCCACCGCCCCTGCGATGAACCCGGCGAGAGCCGCGAATCCGGCGTCGAGCTGACCGGTCCCGAGCATGAAGAGGTTGGCGCCGCTCGGGCGTCGTGACCAAAGCCTCATCTCTTGCCGTTCATGCCGATCGTGCCCTTTCGGTCGATCCGAGCCGACACTGAACACCGTGGTAGCAGCGAAACCGTCTGACAACCGGCTACAGGGCGCGCCATGGTGATCCGGTGCTCTAGCCGGAGATGCTCAATCGAAGTCGCTGTCGACGTCGTGGCCGAGGTCTTGCCATTGTTGCCAGGTGAGGGTGGATCCTGAGTTGCCCCATTTGAAGGGTCGGGATCCGTTGGCGTTGTAGGTGTTGTTGGTGAAGTGGATGGTGTTGGTT
>JBAPYG010000462.1:0-4728 GCA_049284615.1 Acidimicrobiia bacterium | reverse complement strand
GAGACCTCTTGCTATAGCAACGCCACGCTCACCCGCCGGTGGCGAGGACCGAGGCGGCGTCGCCGACGAAGGCGGCGAGGCTGGGGTAGATGCCGATGGCGATGGTGAGGGCCACGGCCACGGCCAGGGCGAGCTTCAGCGAGCCCGCAGGCGAGGCCTCGGCCTCGTCGGTGAGGTTGCCGGTGGGGTCGTCGAGCCACACTGCCTTGATCACTCTCGCGTAGTAATAGAGGGCGATGACGGCGTTGACCGCGGCGATCACCGCCAGGGCGATGGTGGCCGGGTCGGCGATCATCACCGACCGGAACATCTCGAACTTGGCGAACCAGCCGGCCAGCGGGGGGATGCCGGCGAGGCTGAAGAAGAACACCGCGGTCACCACTCCGAGGATGGGATCGACCTTGGCCAGGCCGGACCAGCCCTCGATCTCGCCGGTGCGGGTCTTACGGGCCCCGGCGATCACCACGGCGAACGCGCCGAGATTCATCACCGCATAGATCACCAGGTAGATGAGGGTCGCTCCGAAGGCCTCCTCGAGATCGGCGCCGGCCACAGCCGCCGCGGCGAAAGGAACCAGCATGAACCCGGCCTGGGCGATCGACGAGTAGGCGAGGAGGCGAACGATGTTGGTCTGACGCAGGGCCGAGAGGTTGCCGATCGTCATCGAGAGCGCGGCGAGCAGCCAGAGCGCCGGGGCCCAGATGTCGGAGACACCGGGCAGGGCCTCATACATGACGATGAGCATCGCCACGAACCCGGCTGCCTTGGAGTTCACGGAGAGATAGGCAGTGATAGGCGTGGGTGCGCCCTCGTAGGTGTCCGGCGCCCAGAAGTGGAAGGGGACCGCCGAGATCTTGAACCCGAAGCCGACGATCATGAAGAGGATGGCCATGATGAGAGCAGGCTCATCCGACATCCCCTGGGTGGCGGCCGCGATCTCGACGAAGCCGACCTGGCCGGTGAGCCCGAAGATCATCGACATGCCATAGAGCAGGATCGACGTCGACAGGACCCCGAGGATGAAGTACTTCATCGAGGCCTCGTTCGACTTCACGTCTCCCTTGCGCCATCCGGCCAACAGGAACAGCGGGCCAGTGACCAACTCCAGTCCGATGAAGAGGATGATCAGGTCGCGCGACGATGCCATCACCAACGAGCCGAGCAGCGACGCCAGCAGCAAGAAGTAGTACTCCCCCTGGTAATAGCGATCGCTCTCGATGTAGTGGTGCGACATGAGGAAGACGATGTATGCCGAAACCAGGAACAGCCCTTTGAGGACGAGAGCGAAGTCGTCGACCACGTAGGAGCCGTCGAACATCGAGATCGTCTCACCGTTGATGGCCAGGATCCCCAGCGGGAGCAACGCCAACGCGGTGCCCGCCACCGAGACGGTGGCGGTCCAGTACTTGTCTTCCCGGCGGAGGGTGAGATCGAGCGCGAGGACGAGGATCATGGTCCCCACGATGATCAGCTCGGGTGCGAGCGCCAGATAGTCGATCTCGAAGCCCACTCGGACCTACCCGCCCTTCACCAGTGTCGACAACGAGGCGGTCGTGGTGTCGCCGCCGAATGCCATGTCGACCATCGAAGTGATGGCGTCCGTGGTGGAGTCGAAGATCACCTTTGGGTAGAAGCCGATGACCACGATCAAGATGATCAGAGGCACCCATGCGGTGAGCTCGAAGCGATCGGCGTCGTGGAACTCGTGATCGTCCCACTCCTCGTTGGGCTCGCCGAGATTGACTCTCTGCAGCATCCACAGCATGTAGCCGGCGGTCAGGACCGTGCCGACGGCGCCGAGGACCATGCCGGTGCGGAAGACGCCCAGGGAGAGTCCCTGGAGCGGGTTGTACGCCGAGACCAACGACATGAACTCACCCCAGAACCCCGCCAGGCCGGGCAGGCCGAGTGAGGCCATGGCGGTGAATGCCAGGATGCCACCGATCACCGGCATCAGCTTGATGTTTCCACCGAGACGTGCCATCTCCCTGGTGTGGTACCGATGTGACATCGACCCGGCCAGGAAGAAGAGCAGACCGGTGATGAGCCCGTGGGCGACCATGCCTATCACCGATGCGTTGATGCCGATGTCGGTCAGGGTGGCGATCCCGAGCATGACGAAACCCATGTGACCCACCGAAGAGAAGGCGATCAGCCGCTTCATGTCACTCTGTGCCAGACACGCCAGTGACCCGTAGATGATCCCGATGACGGCCAGGATGGCGATGAACGGGGCCCAACTGCGGGCCTCGTCGGGGAGGATGGGGAGGGAGATGCGGATGAAGCCGTACGAGCCCAGTTTCAGGAGGATTGCCGCCAGCAGCACCGAGCCCACCGTGGGAGCGGCGGTGTGGGCGTCAGGGAGCCAGGTGTGGAACGGGAACATGGGCACCTTGACCGCGAACCCGAGGAACATCGCGGCGAACACCCAACCGGCAAGGCTCCAACCCACGAAGGCTCCCCCGGCACCCAACTCGGTCAATCGCACGATGTCGAAGGTGGGTTCACCGAAGTCTCCAGTCTGGAAATAGAGAGCCAGGAACCCGAGCAGCATGAAAGCCGACCCGAACAGGGTGAACAGGAAGAACTTGATCGAGGCGTACAGCCGGGTCTCGAACACCTTGGAGAACCCGGGCACCTTGCGGGGGGACTTGTCGCCCCAGATCCCGATCATGAAGTACATGGGCAACAACACGATCTCGAAGAAGATGAAGAACAGGACCAGGTCGAGGGCGACGAAAGTGCCGTTCATGCCGGTGGCCAGGATCATCATCAGGATGAGGAAGGCCTTGGGGTTCTTCGGCTCCTCCCAGTGGTTCCACGAGTAGACCACCGCCAGCACCATGATGAATGTCGACAGCACGAGCAGGGGCAGACTGATCCCGTCGACGCCGACGTGGTAGTTGGCGTTGATGGCACCGATCCACGTCTCGTTGACCTCGTATTGGTAGGTGTTGTAGGTGGTGGCCCCGAAGTCGAAGCCGATCACGACGACGATCGAGGCGATGAGCGCGAGGACGGTGAAGGCCAGGGCGGTGCGCTTGAGCGCGTCCTCGTTGTCCTTCTTGATGAACCCGAGGAGCACTGCGCCCACCACGGGCAGAAAGACGGTGAGCGTCAATCCCCAGGTATCGAACCATTCCATCGTTTTCAGCTCCTCAAATCACGAACACGAACAAGATCACGAGTAACAGCGCACCGAGCACGAAGCCGGACGCGTATTGCTGCACGCGGCCCGTCTGCATCTTGCGCAGAGCGGACCCGGCGCTGTCGGCCACTGCCGACAAACCGTTGAACACACCGTCGACGCCGCGCTGGTCGAGGTCGTTGTAGACCAGCCCGCCCAGCCACTTGGTGACGCCACCGACGGCGTTGACGATGCCGTCTAAGACGTAGGTGTTGGTCCAGTTGGCGAATCTGGCCAGCGGGCCCATCGTCACCCCGACCAGCCCGAGAGCGGCATCATCCACGAAGTACTTGCGACGTAGCAGCGGATAGAGCAGGGGGACGTCGAAGCGGTCGCGCTCCTCCTGGGTGTCCCGGTCCCTCCCCCAGATCATCCAGCCCACGGCGAGACCGAGGAGGGCGGCGACCGACCCGATGATGGCCAGGGTCACATCGATCCCTTCGGCGTGATGATCACCCATCCCGACGACCCTGACCCCCAGCCAGGTGGTGAGGTTGGTGATGCCCGGCAGCTCGACCCCCGGGATGTTGACCAGACCGAAGAGAACCGACGGTATGGCGAGGCCGATCAGCGGACCGGTCATGATGCGTGGCGACTCGTGGGGATGGCCATGCCCCTTGTAGTCCCCGAAGAAGGTCAGCGCGACGGCGCGGGTCATGTAGAAGGCGGTGATGAAGGCGCCTGCGATGGCGATCCACATGACCAGCACATAGCCCTCGTGATCGAGGGTGGCCAGGATCTCGTCCTTCGACCAGAACCCGGCGAGAGGAAAGATCCCCGCCAGCGCCGCTGAGCCGATCACGAACGTCCAGAAGGTCTTGGGCATGTGCTTGCGCAGACCACCCATGTCGCTCATGTTGTTGGAGTGGACCGCGTGGATGACCGAACCTGCGCCCAGGAAGAGCAGGGCCTTGAAGAAGGCGTGGGTGAAGAGGTGGAAGAGACCGGCCGTGTACCCGCCCGCGGCCACCGCAGTCATCATGTAGCCGAGCTGGGACACGGTGGAGTACGCCAGCACCTTCTTGATGTCGTTGGCGACCAGGGCGAGAAGGCCGATGGCGAACAGCGTGATGGCACCTATGGCGACCATGAACGGGCGCGCCTCTTGCGCCAGATTCTGGAACAGGGGGAACATCCGGGCCATCAAGAAGACACCGGCGGTGACCATCGTCGCCGCGTGCATCAGGGCCGAGACCGGGGTGGGGCCCGCCATGGCGTCGGGCAGCCAGATGTGCAGCGGGAACTGTGCAGACTTGCCCATCGCCCCGAAGAAGAGGAGAAGACCGCCCACCACGGCCACTCCGGCCAATGCCTCGTTGTGAGCCACCGACGCCGCATCGAGGGCGGCGAAGTCGAACGTGCCGATGGCGACGCTGACGATGATGGCCCCCAGGATGAGCCCGACGTCGGCGACCTTGTTGGTCATGAAGGCCTTGTTGCCCGCCTTCACGTTGTCCAGGTCGTCCCAATAGAACCCGATCAGGAAGTAGCTGGCGAGACCCACCCCCTCCCAGCCGATGATCAGCTGAACCAGGTTGGGC
>JBAPYG010000461.1:0-6703 GCA_049284615.1 Acidimicrobiia bacterium | reverse complement strand
GTCCCGAGTCGTGTACGAGACCGCACGCGCATCCATGCCGTAGTCGGCGGGTGTCGAAACTCCCGGCTCGATTGGTGGCACGACCGTGGCGATGACAGCCGGAGTGAGAGTCCACACCGCCACGGCGGCAACGAGTGACACAAGTGCAATGGCCAGTCCACGCACCATGCCGGAACGGGCCGTGGCGATGCTACGGACCGAGAGCACGAGGGTCACCGCCCCACCTAGCAAGAGCAACAACCCCGCGGCGGAAACCAGGGTCAGGCCCTCGACGCTCAGCCAACGGACACCGAAGCCGAGACCGATGACCAGGCCGAGGATGCCGACGAGGTACCTCGCGATGGAGACGACGGCCGCGGGCATGGCCGACCGGCGCCGACCTGGCCCGGCGTCGGTCACACGGCGTGTCGCGGTCATCGCGACTTGAGGTAGTCCCTCGTCGAGGGTGCGAGGGACAAGGCGATGATGACGACCGCCACTGCGATCAGCAAAGGGTGCATGACCGGGTGAAATGGCACCACGAAGAGCTCGATGATCTCGAACCCGAGCAGCAAGCCACCAACAGCCAGGGAAGCCAGCCACGGCCATCGGTGTCCGATCGCCCTCTCGATAGGCTCTGCCCAGTTCCACTGCCATTCGAACTCGATTCCGACGACGGCCAGAATCGATGCCACGGCGACGCTCAACAGGAAGACACCGGGCCAGAAGTAGTCGTCCACCGGGCTGCGCTCCAGGTAGTCGAGGGACATCCCCAGTGGCCCGGTCGGGTTGGCAACCATTGCCACGCCACCTTGGATGGCACCCACGGCCAGCAGGGCGAGCAGTCCGGCGAGGACATGCGCCGCGGCAGGCTTGTCTGTGGCTTCGCGCACTCCCTGTGAAGGGGTGAGAGCCGTCACTTTCTCTCCTTTGGTATTCGAGGCGATCGTGACGGGAAGGTGGGGGCGCCGCTAGAGGCCAAATCCCCAATCTCACGATGAACGCCCCGACTTCGGCGCAGCAGCGGACCCGGCTATGGGTCGAAATTTCTGCGAATTGGTGACCAAAGACCCTGTTCTCCACCACCGGTCATCGTTAGATCAGAGGGGTAGGAGGCCGTATGTCAACGACACAAGTGGACTTGTCCCCCCAGTTGAGAAAGACCGGGCGACGTTTCGGATACACCATTGCCATCGCGATCAACATCGCAATGCTGTTCGTGGTCCAAAACATCTTGGCCTGGGGATGGGTGTCGTTCCTGACCGATGAGTTCGCCGAGGTCGTGCCCTGGATCAGCTTCTCGTTGAGCATGTCGATCCTGGCCAACCTGGTGTACGAGCTCAACGACAGCCCGCCCGTCAAGTCGGCGGGCCAAGTAGTGGTCAACGTCGTCAGCCTCCTGGCGACGTATCAGATCTTCACGGTGTTCCCGTTCGACTTCTCGACATACACATTCAACTGGGACGTCGTCACCCGGATCGTTCTGATCCTGGCGATGGTCGGAGCAGGAATCGGAGCCGTCACCGAGGCGATCAAGCTTGCCGCGATGGCGATAGAGAAAGAGAGGACATGACGGATGGCCACGTCGACCGAGTCCATTCGTGACGAGTCTCAGTTGGAGACTCAGGTGCAGAAAAGGCTGTTCAGAAGTCAGAGCAAGAAAGTCGTCGGCGGGGTCTGCGGAGGCCTTGGCGACTACTTCGCCGTAGATCCGGTGTGGTTCCGGGTCGGATTCGTGGTGCTGGCACTGGGAGGTGGGTCGGGGATCCTGATCTATCTCCTGATGTGGCTCATCGTCGAACCAGAGCCCGTTGGATACACACCGCCGACGGAGGTGAGAGCCCCGCTCAAGCCCGTTGCGATCGTAGGGGTGGTGTTCATGGTGGTCGGCACGATCGCCCTGGTGAACACCGTGGCCCCGGCGTTGGGGCAGTACGTGTGGCCACTCATCCTCCTGATGGGAGGGCTGGTGTTGGTGATTGGAGGTCTCAATCGTGACTCTCACTGAAAATCCCCCCACTCCGACCAGGCCCAAGGAACCGACTCCGCGCAAGAGCTCGCTGCCTCAGATCGTTGGCGGCGGTGTCCTCGTGCTGATCGGGCTCCTGTGGCTACTGGAGAGGTACGGCACGATCGACATCAGCGTCACTGCTGTGCTCGCCCTGGGCACCATGCTGGTCGGCATCGCCCTGATGCTCCTGGCTCGAGAGGGTGCCCATGTCGGGCTGATCGTCTTCGGGACCATCCTGGCTGCGGTCACGCTCGTGACCGCTGCTGCGCCCCTGGAGGGATTCCAGGGCGGGGTCGGCGACAGGACGATCGTCGTGTCGTCGGTCGATGACATACAGGCCGATTACAACCTCGCCATGGGCACCCTCGTCATCGATCTGAGACAGATCGATGACCTGGAGGCCACTACTCGACTCAGCGCAAGCGTGGGAACGGGCGAGCTCGTGGTTCGTGTTCCGGATGACGTCGACGTGGCCGTCGACGCACAGGTCGGTGCCGGCCAGTTCGAGGTCTTCGGCAGAGTCGCGGACGGGATCGGGCTCGACGAGTCGTTCCTGTCGCCGGGGCTCCGTCCCGGTGACCCCAGGCTCTCCCTCGACCTGAGCGTCTTCACCGGACGCGTGGAGGTGACCAATGAGTGAGCAAATGCATGTCGGGACATTCCTGTGGGGCGTGATCCTCACAGCAGCGGGTGCCGGCCTGGCAGCGGTCGGCTTCGGATGGTGGGATCTAGACACGATCGATCTGCGCTACGTGGCTCCAGTGTTCGTGATCTTGATTGGCGCCGTCATCCTGCTGAGTGCGCTGACACCACGCAGGAGGAGCCGCTCGGACAGCGACCTGCCGGCCTGAGCGCTCCGGGTAAGGCCCCGGGTCCGTGGCGGTCCGGGGCCTTCCCACCCAAGGAAGGACATGATGAGAGACGACATGACAACAGCGACGAGAGTGCTGGTCTCCGCCGGCTCCAAGCACGGATCCACCCTGGACATCGCCAGTCGAATCGCAGACGTCCTGGCCGAGGGTGGCCTCGACGTCGATCTGAGAGCACCGGAGGAGGTTGCCGAGCTCGCAGGGTACGCCGCCATCGTTATCGGCAGCTCCGTCTATGCCGGCCATTGGCAAGCCAACGCCAAGGAGCTGGCGGGTCGCATCGGCAGCTGTGACCCATTGCCGCTGGTGTGGCTGTTCTCCAGCGGCCCGTTGGGTGACCCGCCCAAGCCGGTGGAAGATCCGGTCGACGTCGCCTCGATAGTCGAGACGACATCCGCCCGGGATCACCGGTTGTTCGCCGGGAGCCTGGACAAGGCCAAGCTGAGCTTTGGCGAGCGTGCAATCGTGGCGGCCCTCCGAGCCCCCGAGGGCGACTTCAGGGATTGGGATGAGATCTCCCGCTGGGCCGACGAAATCACCGACACGTTGCGGGCCGGCTCGATATCCATCACGGAGCCCTCGGTCCTCTGAGCCAGCACACCGGCACACGCCGCCGTCCTATCGCGTGTCCCTTCTGCCAACGTGGGAAAGTCAGGCGCGAGCAGGTCTTGCGGTGGTGAGGCGCGCCTAAGAGCCCGGACCGTTGGCCCGGTAGTACTCCCACTCGTCGACACGCGTGCCATCGGGAAGGTTGCAGTAGCCAACTGCGCCATCGTCTTCTTCGACTATCTCGACCTCACCACCCTGGTCGACGCAGAAGACCGATGCGGGTTGGCCTCCTCGGGGTCTGATTCGCCACAGCCCACGAATGACAGGACGATGGTGGTGAGGACAACGAGAGCGGTGTGACGATTAGGTCCCATGCACACAATGATGTCCGAAGTGCCCGACCGTGCCACCTCCCTGTCGTTCCCGAGACGGTAGACACGACCATCATGGAGGGGAAGAGCGATGGCACCTTCAGCCGCGATCGAATACCTGAGCGACGCCGACGCGACTCGATGAGATCCCTGCGGTCGAACCTGATGAAGCCGACTTTCCCGGCATCAACCATCCTGGCCGTTGCAGTCGTCTGGGTCCTGGCGACGAACTGGGATGCCGTCGCCAGCGGCCATCCCTCCTACCTCGTCTTCTACTTGTCGGCACTCGGACTCGGTCTCCTGGTGATGATCCGGGGTTGGTCGTCCGACGAGCCACCGAGACGCCCGTGGGTGTCGTGGATCTGCGCCGTCGGCCTTCTGACGGCCGCCTTTGCAGCCATTTGGCTGTCCCCTTTCGCCGCCGAGCCGGCCGCCCTGGACGTGCTCGACGATCCGACCGGGTTCTTGATCGTCCAGTCGGCATCCGAGATAAGCCTCGTTCCCGACGCCGAGGACACCGGGGTGGGCATGGTCTTCTACCCAGGAGCCCGCGTTGACACTCGGGCGTATCTTCGAATCCTCGCACCGCTGGCCCGCGCCGGCACCCCTGTCGTCGTCGTCAAAGAGCCTCTCGGCATAGCGTTCCTGTCCGCCGGGTTCACCGCCTCGTGGATTCAGGCCCACCCCGGGGTCGAGGACTGGATCGTCGCCGGCCATTCACTCGGTGGAGTGGCCGCCGCGGCAACGGCGCACACGGAAGGAGTGTCAGGCCTACTGCTCTGGGCGTCATATCCGGCATCCGACATCTCCGCGTCGACGGCACTTCAGGTGTCGTCCGTCTACGGGACCAACGACGAGGTGGCTCCACCCGACGAGGTGCTGGCCGCCGCTCCGGATCTTCCCCAGTCCACACAGTTCGTACCGGTTGAAGGCGGCATCCATTCCTTCTTCGGCGACTATGGCCTGCAACCCGGCGACGGCGAGCCGGTAACCGACCGCGAGGAGGCCCAATCACAGATCTTCGCGGCCAGTCTCGCCCTGGTCGACTCGATCTCAGTGGGTGACTGACGGTTGGGCCCAGGTGGAGCCATGCCATGACGGGTGACTCGCAACTGTCAGATTCGACGGATGTCCGATACCGTGGAGCCGACCGATGGGCTACCGAAGTCTGCCGCTTCGGGAAGGACGGACAAAAGGCCCTCGACCAGGGTATTTGCCTCAGGCCCTCGTAGCTCAGGGGATAGAGCACCGGTTTCCTAAACCGGGTGTCCCAGGTTCGAATCCTGGCGAGGGCGCTGCATCGGCGTTGCTATAGCAACGGGTGGCGGAATCCGAGACCTGGTGCACGCGCTGGGGTCTCCTTCGAGAACTTCGGTGGGTGCCGGAGAAGCCGGCGGGGAAGGCACAACTCACCACCTCATCGCGGTTTCGCCCCATGGGATGGTCCCGGGGATCCGCATGGTTGAATCATGAAGATGGGCAGTCAGCAAGCCCGATATGTTCAGCCTGATTGGTTCACACGTCGTGTCCTCAATCCTGTCGTGCAACTGCTGACCAGACTCGGCGTCGATGTCTGGGGCTCTCGAATCCTCGAGGTGAGAGGCAGAAAGACGGGTGAGTGGCGGTCGGTGCCGGTCAACCTGCTCACCGTGGACGGAAACCAATACCTCGTCGCCCCACGAGGAAATACCCAGTGGGTCAGGAATCTGCGCGCCGCGGGCGATGGACGTTTGCGTCTTGGGCGTACCGTCACCGAGTTCACCGCGCACGAGCTGGCTATTGATCAGAAGCCAGCGATCCTCAGGCCATATCTGGAACGTTGGAAGTGGGAAGTCGGGCAGTTCTTTGGAGGTGTGGGCCCTGACGCCACCGATGACGAGCTTCTCACGATCGCTCCCGACCATCCCGTCTTCGGAATCGAACTCCGACACGACGGCTAACACAATCGGGCGCTCGAAGGGGCCGTGCGCCTACGACGATCCTCGTGTCGACGACCGTGCTCCGCCTGAGTCCGACACCGCCGTCCACGTGTCACACAGATAGGTTCGCGGTGCTGAGGGAGTAGTCGAGCAGGACGGAATCGTCGTCGAAACGACGTGTCGTGTTGAGAGTGAGGTCGACCTGCTCTGCGTCGGGAAGGGCTCGGGTTCCGCCGCCCACGATCGTGGGGACCACGCGCAACAGGTACCGGTCGACCAGACCTGCCCGGATCGCCTCCGCAGCCAGGCCGGCGCCACCCACGGACAGGTCACGGTCCGATTCGTCTTTCATGATCCGTACCACTTCTGGGTCGAAGGTCCGCTCCAGTCGGGAGCGTGGTTCCGTCAGGTGGTTCAGGGTGGATGAGTAGACGATCTTGTCGGTATCCCGCCAAGCTTCGGCGAACGCCCGTGGCACATCGGGGAGGTCGTCGAGGGCAAATGCGTCCCAGACCCTCATCGTCTCGTACATGCGGCGACCGCACAGGAAGCTGCCGACCGATCGCTGGAGTTCGTTGAAGAAGACGTGCACCTGCTCGGAGGGCCGCGCCCAATCGAAGTTGCCGTTCTCGTCGGCGATGTAGCCATCGAGTGATGCACTGGTGGCGTATATGAGGTTGGCCATGAATCGTCCTGATTGTCGTACCTATCAGTATGACGAGAAGGGCTGGAGAAGACCGCTCCCAAAGCCGCACGGCGCTCACGATGCAGATCGCCATCGGGTTCACGATCCCCGCCGCAACGATCTGGATCGTGCCCCTGGTCGATGAGGTGACCACTTGGAGCTGGGCATTCGCCACACTGGCGTTGGCCACTCGTCGGAATCTTCCCATGCTTCGCCTGAAGGCTCGCCCGAGGCCGCCCGGATCGCCGGCGGCCGTGGATAGAACCGCCTCAGGAATCTCTGAGCCAAACGCCGATCGAGGATGGCTGCATGGCGTCGAC
>JBAPYG010000460.1:0-5523 GCA_049284615.1 Acidimicrobiia bacterium | reverse complement strand
ATGATGAACGTCGCCCGTATCGGCGTCGGGATGGAGGGCCTCGCCCTGTCGGAGCGGGCATACCAACACGCCCTCGAGTATGCCCGGGACCGCGTGCAGGGACGACCGGTCGATGGGTCGTCACGGGAGAGCGTTGCCATCGTCGAGCACCCCGACGTCAGGCGGATGCTGCTCACCATGAGGGCCAACACCGAGGCGATGCGGTGTCTCCTCTATGTGGCTGCCAGGGCCGGCGACTTCATGCTCCACGCCGAGACCGAGCCCGAGCGTGAGACCGAGTCGAAACGGCTGGCGATCCTCACCCCGATCGTGAAGGCGTGGATGACCGATCTCGGGGTGGAGATGACCTCATTGGGGATCCAGGTCCATGGGGGGATGGGCTACGTCGAAGAGACCGGGGCGGCCCAGTACTTCCGCGATGCCCGCATCGCACCCATCTACGAGGGCACCAACGGGATACAGGCGATCGACCTGGTGCTTCGCAAGCTCCCCATCGACGACGGCGCCGCCGTCGAGTCCTTAATCACGGAGATGACCCAGGTCCTGGGAGACATGAGTGACCACGACGACCTCGGACGCTTCCGCGACGAGCTGACCACCGCCATCCAGGGTCTCGCCGACACCTCGGGCTGGTTGGGCAAGCGTCTCGCGGCCGGCGACGTCGACGACGCACTGGCGGGAGCCACTCCCTATCTGACACAGTTCGGAATCGTCCTCGGCGGCTGGCTGATGGCGGTCTCCGCCGTTGCTGCGAAGAGACGGCCCGCCGAGTGCTCGACCGAGTTCCTCGATCAGAAGGTGATCACGGCGAGGTTCTACGGTGAGCACCTCCTGCCCCGGGCGAACGGCCTGGTCGAGACGATCAAGGCCGGAAACGAGCTACTCGCCTCAGCGACCCTCTGACGGTCCGCCGTCCGTCAGACCTACTCCAGAGGGCGACTCTCCGGGAGGATGACGTAGTCCTCGACCAGCACCCAATCGACACCGTCGAGGCTCATCTCGTTCTTCCAAAGGACTTCACCGCCCTCTAGCTCCCAGGTGAGGCGGAGACGAGGCAGGACCTCGCCCATCGACTCGAAGACCATCCGGTCCCCCTCGATCCGGCCTCGTAGGATTGCCGCCCGGCCGTAGTTGTCGGCGATGGTCGCCTTGTACTCGGAGGACATGGCGTCCCACCCGCATACCCAATGCAACTCCCATTTGAGGACGAACGTGCCGTCTTCGAGGTATTGGTCCTGCTCGTAGTCGCCCACGACCCACTGACCGCCCTGGATCCAGCGATGTCTCGCTCTTCCCACGGCTGTCTGGGCCGGTGTCCCCGGCCCCATGCCACCGGGACGGATGTGACCGCTCCATGTCCCATCCCGATGGAAGGGTCGCAGCAGGTCGGTCTCCCCCCCGGGCTCCAGCGGCTTCGGGATCGACGACAGCACTCGTTCGGTCGTCATTGCACTCTCCTCGATTCGTGTGCGTTGGGTCGTATGTAGAAGTAGAGGGCTACCGCGCTGAGCAACGCCAAGAACAGCATGATCGGGATCGCGGCGAACGACGCGACAGGCGAGGCGGGGTCGGCCACGTGGCCAAACCATTGGTCCACGGCGACCCCGATTCCCTCGAGAACACCGAAGGCGATCCAGGAACCGGTGAGGAGCACCCCGATCGGTCGTCGTTTCCAGAGCCACCACGCCGCAATGGCGGCGCCGGGGAGCCAGAAAGCGAGATCCTGGACGTAGATGGGGTTGGTCATCACCCCCGTGCCCTCCAGGAACGATCCCGGCGTGGGCCCGGACAGGCCCGGAACGACCACCCGGAGCCAAGCGAGGGTGTTGAGGGCCACCAGGGCCCACACGTAAATGGCCAGGGCCCGGACCGGGGGTTGGCGAATCCCGGACAGCAGCCGCGGATATTCGACTGACCCGATCAGCGCGATCGACCCGAAAAGAGCGGTCGAGAACATGGCGATGTACCAGAGGAACAGCTGATTGAACGGGGTGAGGAACAGAAACAGAAAGCCGTTGTAGCCCAGGTAGAACAGCGCCCCTGCCCATATGAAGAGCCCGCGCCACTGTCCCCGCCCGGTCATCCAGATGCCCGAGAGCAAGACCGGGACCGCGAGGGCGAACACGACCAATGCGGTGCCCCGGGCATTGCCGTTGGCCGCCGGGGGACCCATCAGCACGCCAGGTGAGAAATAGGTGAGAGCTGCGGCGACTGCTGCGAACATCGCTGCAGCCAAGGACACGAGATAGACGTGACACGCCAGCTTCGGCCCGGACGAGGCAACCGGTTCGACCACGGGCCGCACGGCGAGATCCTTCATCGCATACCCCTTCTGAATGATGCCGACGATCGAGTATCCGTCCCTGTCGTAACGCCGCAACAGGGGCGAAAGTCCCCCGTGGCATGCCAAACGGACGCGCCCATGCCCCCACCGGTGAGCCTCTAGGCTTCGCTCGAGTGCAGCTCGAAGAGAAGGTCATCGTGATAACCGGAGGCGGGAGCGGGATCGGCGCCGCCATGGCACGCCGGTTCGCCGAGGAGACCCCGGCCGCCCTCATCCTCGCCGACATCGACATCGAAGCGGCATCCGCCGTCGCCGGAGATGTCGGAGGCGTGGCGGTTCTCACCGATGTCGCCGATCCCGAAGCGAATCGTGAGCTGATCGAGGGGACCGAGGACCGGTTCGGGCCCATCGACTTGTTCTGCGCCAATGCCGGCATCGGGATCGTCGGCGACGAACAGTCGGACATCTCCGTTTGGGACCGGATGTGGGGCATCAACGTGATGTCACACGTTCACGCGGCGCGGCACCTCATCCCCTCGTGGACATCCCGTGGCGAGGGGTATCTCCTGGTGACGGCCTCGGCCGCGGGTCTCCTCACCAATCTCAAGGCTGCCCAGTACTCGGTGACCAAGCACGCCGCGATCGCCTTCGCCGAATGGCTGGCAGTCACCTACGGCGACGCCGGGGTCAAGGTCAGCGCCCTGTGCCCACAATTCGTCAACACTCCCCTGCTCACCGATTCGGAGGCCTTCAAGGCGTTGGGTGGCAATCACACCCTCGAGCCCGAAGACGTGGCAGCAGCCGTTGTCGAGGGTCTTCGCGCCGAGGAGTTCCTGATCCTCCCTCATCCCGAGGTCGAGAAGTTCTTCCAGAACAAGGCAAACGACTACGACCGATGGCTGGGCGGAATGCGAAAGCTGCAACGAACTGTTTTCCCCGACGGATGAATCAGGCACAATCAACCGAATGAGCAAAAGACGAGTCGTAGTCACCGGTGTCGGAGCCCTGGCCTCACCCGGCATCGGCATGGACGATCTCTGGAAGGGCCTCCCCGAGGCTCCCGGCCCGGCGCCACGGCTGATCGTCGACTGGGACCCCGAGCCATGGATCCCGAAGCGGGAGCACAGACGTCTCGACAAGTTCACCCAGTTCGCCCTGGTGGCCGCCGACGAGGCCTTCGGCCAGTCGGGCGAGCTCGCCGTCGACCCCAACCGGGTCACCGTGTCCATGGCCACGGGCATCGGTGGTCTGGAGTCTCTGGAGACCCTGGTCCACGAGTCCGACTCCGAGACGCCCAGGGTGTCCCCGTTCCAGGTCCCCATGATGATGGCCAACGCCGCGGCCGCCGCCATCTCGATCAAATACGGGTTCGGGGGCCAGGTGGCCACACCGGTGGTCGCCTGTGCCGCCGGCAGCCAGTCCATCGTGGATGGTCTCCGTCAGATCCAGTGGGGTTACGCAGACGTCGCCGTCGTCGGCGGCACCGAGGCCGCGGCCCGCAACTCGGCGCGTGCCGGCTTCCTCGCCGCCCGCGCCCTGTCGACCACCGGTTACGCCCGTCCGTTCGACATCGATCGCGACGGGTTCGTCATGGGCGAAGGAGCGGCCGTGCTGGTCCTGGAAGCCGAGGAAGTCGCCGCGGCCCGGGGCGCGACTCCGATCGCGACGATCATGGGCGGTGCGTCCACAGCAGATGCCTATCACGTCACGGCCCCGCATCCGGAAGGTGACGAAGCGGAGCGAGCGATGCGTCTCGCGCTCGAAGACGCCGGGCTCGAACCGTCCGACATCGTTTACATCAACGCCCACGGCACGGGCACGGACCTGAACGACAAGACCGAGGGCGCGGTCATCCACCGCATATTCGGAGACGACCAACCCGCCGTCTCCTCGATCAAGGGGTCGACCGGTCATGGCCTCGGGGCGTCGGGGTCGATCGAGGCCGCCGTCGTCATCGAGGCGATACGCCGCAAGGAGCTGCCGATGAACACCGGGCTGACCAATCAGGACCCCGAGATCCCCCTCAACGACATCATCCGCGAGATCAGGTCCTGGGAGCCAGGCCCCGTGCTTTCCAACTCTTTCGGCTTCGGGGGCCACAACACCGTCGTCGCCATCGGTCCCGTCTGACCCATCTGCAGGGCACACACGTGTCCTGACGTTTGCCCACCGTCCAACAGACTTGGAGGGTGCCTACACTGAGAGACACGGGAGCTCGGTGACACCGGGCTGAGAGGGAGTCTAGAAGGCTCCGACCGCTTGAACCTGAGACGGGTAATTCCGGCGCAGGGACTCGGACGCTCATCGCTCCCGCATCGAAAGGAGACGATGAGACGCACACACTTCACCATCGCGCTGACTCTGAGCCTCGGGCTCGCCCTCGCCGCATGCGGGGGTGACGGGCGGGCCGAGACCCCCGACACGCTCAAGCTGATCGCCCATGACTCCTTTGCCGCGGGCGTGGACGAGACGACCTTCGCCGCCTTCACCGATGAGACCGGCATCACCGTCGAGGTCGTCGCCGCCCGCGACGCCGGGTCGATGGTGAACCAGGTGGTCCTCACCAAGGGCAACCCGATCGCCGACGTGCTCTTCGGGGTAGACGACACGTTTCTCTCCAGAGCCTTGGACGAAGGTGTGTTCACACCCTATGAGTCGCGGAACATCGACTCGGTCACCGACCAGCTGCGCGACGTCGAGGGGACTGTGACCCCCATCGACTTCGGCGACGTGTGCTTCAACTACGACAAAGACTGGTTCGAGACCTCTGGGTTGGCCATCCCCGACGAGCTGGCAGATCTCGAGGAGACCTCGTACGCGCCACTGGTGACGGTGGAGCACCCGGCGACCTCCTCGCCCGGGCTCGCCTTCCTCCTCGCCACGGTCGATACCTTCGGCGAGGAGGGCTGGCTCGACTGGTGGGAGACCATGCGTGACGCCGGCATCAACGTCGTCAACGACTGGGACACCGCCTACTACAGCGACTTCACCAGATATGGGGGCGACAGCCCCATCGTGATGTCGTACGCCTCGTCGCCACCGGCCGAGGTGATCTTCGCCGACGAGCCCCTGGACGAGGCACCAACCGGCGTCATCGAGGCCGGGTGTTACCGCCAGGTGGAATACGCCGGGATATTGGAGGGCACCGCTTACCCGGAGGCCGCCGGTGAGCTGATCGACTTCATGCTCTCGCCAGAGTTCCAGGAGACGATCCCGCTGACGTGGTTCGTGTTCCCGGC
>JBAPYG010000459.1:0-2417 GCA_049284615.1 Acidimicrobiia bacterium | reverse complement strand
GAGCACCTTCGAGCGGGAGATCGACTTGATGGGGACCGCAGGCGTTGCCAGGGGCTGCAACCCGCCCGTGAACGACCGGTTCTGTCCCGGGGATCCGGTGACCCGCGGTCAGATGGCGGCCTTCTTCGCTCGGGCTTTTGGCTGGAAGGTGGGGGTTGGTGACGACTTGTTCGGCGACGACGACGGGAGCACCTTCGAGCGGGAGATCGACTTGATGGGAACCGCAGGCGTCACGAAGGGATGCAACCCGCCTGTGAACGACCGGTTCTGTCCCGACGAGCACGTGACCCGTGGTCAGATGGCCGCATTCTTCGAGCGCGCCATGGGGTGATACCCCGGTTCGCTCAGCCGACCCCGAAGATCTCGCCGGCTCGTCGCATGCCGGCGACGAGCGCGTCGATGTCGGCTTCCTCGTTGTAGACGTAGAAGCTGGCCCTCGTCGTGGCGTTGACGCCGAGACATCGCATCAAGGGCTTGGCGCAATGGTGACCGGCCCGGACGGCCACATCCTGCTCATCGAGGATCGTGGCGAGATCGTGGGCGTGGACGCCATCCATGGACATCGAGATGACACCGCCACGACGTTCCAGGTCGGTGGGACCCTGGATCGACACGCCCGGTAGATCCCCGAGACGGGCCAGGGCGATGGCGGTCAACTCTTGATCGTGACTGAAGACCTTGTCCATCCCGATCGAGTCGAGATAGTCGATTGCGGCATGGAGTCCAACCGCCTCGATGATCGGCGGTGTCCCCGCCTCGAATCGGTGGGGGATCTCGGCCCACGTGGCGTCGTGGAGGGTCACGTCTGAGATCATCTCGCCGCCGCCCTCGAATGGCTCTGTCTCCTCGAGTGCGTCCATACGGCCCCAAAGGACGCCGATGCCCGTCGGGCCGAGCATCTTGTGCGATGAGAAGGCGACGAAGTCCGCACCGAGGGTCTGTACGTCGACGACGGAATGCGGCACCAACTGGGCAGCATCGACCACCAGGCGGGCGCCATGTCTGTGAGCGATCTCGGCGATCGCGGGGATATCCGGCATGGTGCCCAGGACGTTCGACATCCCGGTCACGGCCACCACTTTCACCTGGGACGACATCTTCGAGGCCAGGTCGGCCATATCGAGACGACCATCCGGGGTGATGGACACATGATCAAGCCTGGCCCCGGTTCGCCTGGTCACCATCTGCCACGGGACGAGATTGGCGTGATGCTCCATCTCCGTGGCGAGGACCACGTCACCCTGGGACAGGTGCTCCATGCCCCAACCAAAGGCGACCATGTTCAGGGCGGTCGTTGCCCCCCGGGTGAAGATGACCTCACTGGGGCTGGGGGCATTGATGAATTCGGCAACGCGCGCCCGCGCGGCCTCGTAGGCGTCCGTGGAGGCGACGGAGAGCCTGTAGGCGCCGCGATGGACGTTGGCGTATGAGGTGCGGGCGAAGTGGTCCATGGCCTCGAGAACGGGAATTGGCTTTTGCGAAGAGGCCCCGGAGTCGAGGAAGTGGACTCCCGAGTCGAGGACAGGGAAGTCTGCCTTCAAGTGGGAGAGGTCGGTCACAGCACCTAAGTCAACACCGTTCGGAACGATTCGTATCCCTCTTCTTCGAGTTTCGTCGCGAGCTCAGGGCCCCCAGACTCGAGGATGCGGCCATCCATGAAGATGTGGACGACGTCGGGTGTGATGTAGTCGAGCAGGCGCTGGTAGTGCGTGATGATGAGGAAACCGCGTTCCGGGGTGGCCAGCTTGTTGACTCCGTCGGCGACGGTGCGCAGCGCGTCGATGTCGAGACCGGAGTCGGTCTCGTCCATGATTGCCAACTCGGGCTCGAGGACGGCCATCTGCAACACCTCGTTGCGCTTGCGCTCGCCTCCGGAGAAGCCCTCGTTGAGGTATCTGTCGGCGAACGACGACTCCATCCCCAGCTCCTTCATCGCGTCCATCACCTTGAGGCGCAGCTCGAGCACGGTGAGGTCGGTGCCGGTTCGATTGGAGAGGGCCTGGCGGAGGAATTGGATCACGGACACACCGGGAATCGCCTCGGGATGCTGGAAGGCGAGGAACATGCCGGCGGCACCGCGGTCGGTCGGCGGGGCGTGGGTGATGTCCTCGCCGTTGTAGACCACCGTGCCCCGGGTCACTTCGAAGCTGATGTTCCCCATGAGCACGTTCGCCAGTGTCGACTTCCCCGAACCGTTCGGGCCCATCAGGGCATGGATCTCGCCACGATCGACCGTCAGGTCGACGCCATTAAGGATCTCGTGTTCTCCGGCGCGGGCGTGCAGATTGCTGATTTGGAGCAGGGGTGTGGTCTCGGTCACGCTTTCAATGGTATTTCCACTATGTCTGTAGGGGAAATGGTGGATCGTCGCTTCACGAGATCTCTATCCAGAGAGGCCGGGCCAGACGGTCGAGGTC
>JBAPYG010000458.1:0-2920 GCA_049284615.1 Acidimicrobiia bacterium | reverse complement strand
GCCCAGTACGTCGTGGCTCTGGCGGTCCTGGGCCTGGTGATCATGATGTCCCGGTGGCGCAAGACCGGCTACTTCGTCCTCGGGGCTGCCCTGGTGAATCTGATCGTGGTCCTGCCCCTCTACATCGGCTCACCGGCAGACGCCAGGGTCGACGCCGACACCATTCGGGTGATGTCGTTCAACCTCCTCTCGACGAACGAGGAGTACTCGGAGGTCATCGAGTACATCGAGACCGTCGACCCCGATCTCGTGCTGCTGCACGAGGCGAGCCGACCTTGGGAGGTGGCGATGGAGTCGGCGGGCCTGGACTACGACATCATCCGGCCCCGCTCGGACGACCTGATCTTCGGCACCCTGGTCCTCGTGCGGGGCGACGACGTGACCGCGATCTCCCATGGCTTCGCCGCCTCTGCCCCGAGAGCCGTGGCTCTGACCTACGTGCCCGGGGGCTGGGGAGCGACTCTCTCGGTGCTGGGCACCCATCCCCTCGCTCCAACCGACCAGGAGCGGGCCGACCTGCGCGACGCGCAGCTGAACTTCGCCGGCGAGTGGGCGTCGGAGCAGTCGGGGGCGTTCATCGTCGTCGGCGACTTCAACGCCACACCGTGGTCCTGGCCTTTTCGGCGGCTGATGGGCACGACCGACCTGGTCAACAGTCAGCAGGGCTTCGGGCTGCAGCCGACCTTCCCAACTACCTCCAACTTGCTCCTTCGGGTGCCTATAGACCATCTGATCCACTCCTCGGCCCTGGAGGTCACCTCGCGGCAATTGGGGCCGGCGTTGGGCTCAGACCATTTTCCGCTCGTGGTCGACCTCCAGCTGGCATCGAGCCCATGATCCGGATTTCGGCACCGGCGCCCTCGGGCGGGCTCATGAGATCTCCGGCTGCCAGGGACCGGTAGCCTCCCCGGCCATGTCAAACCGTTTTGTCGAGGCGCGTGGCCGGCTCGCCGAGGTGGTCGGCCCCGACGGGCTGGCCGTCATCCCCGCCGCCCATGAGGTCATTCGCAACTACGACGTCCCTCACTCATTCCGTCAGGATTCCGCCTTCTGGTATCTGACGGGGTTCGACGAGCCCGAGTCGGTCGCGGTCATCGCGCCGGGGCACGAGGAAGGTGAGTACACGCTTTTCGTCCGACCCAAGGACCCCACCCAGGAGGTGTGGACGGGGATCCGCGCCGGGACGGAAGGAGCCGAGCTCGACTACGCCGCCGACAAGGCCTACGAGCTCGCTGATCTCGATGCGGTGCTCGAGCGGATGATGCACGGGCGCGAGGTGCTCTGGTACTCGACGGGCCACGACCACTACGACGATCGAATCGCCGGCATCGTCAAGAGCGCCCGAGCTCATCGCGAGCGCATGGGTGGGACGGTCCCGTCGACGGTCAGGGATGTCTCGGTGCCACTCGGCGAGATGATGCTCTTCAAGAGCCCGGACGAGGCGAGCAGTCTTCGCCAGGCTTGTGAGCTGACCGCCGAGGGTCACAACGAGGCGATGCGGTTCGCCCGCCCCGGGATGCACGAATACCAGGTGCAGGCGGCCCTCGAGTACCTGTGGCGGCTGCGCGGGTCACCACGGAACGGCTACGACTCGATCGTTGCATCGGGTGACAATGCCTGTGTCCTGCACTACATCGAGAACGACGATGTCATCGAGGATGGCGAGCTGATCCTGATCGACGCCGCCGCCGAGATCGACGGCTATTCGTCGGACATCACCCGGACCTTTCCCGTCAATGGCTCTTTCACCGGTCCGCAGCGAGCGGTGTACGAGATCGTCCTGGCGGCGGAGAAGAAAGGAGTCGAGCTGGCAGTCCCCGGCTCGAGTCTGAAGACGATCCACGACGAGTCGACGAAGCTCCTGACTGCGGGCATGGTCGAGCTGGGTCTGCTCCCCATGACCGTCGACGAGTCGCTGGCCATGCATCACTACACGCATTTCTTCATGCACGGGACCAGTCACTGGCTGGGCCTCGACGTCCACGACCGCGGCTCCTATCGCATCGACGGCGCATCCCGGCCCCTCGAGCCTGGGATGTCGTTCACCGTCGAGCCCGGCATCTACGTCGGGCCCGACAAGAGGGAGATCGAACTGACGCTCCTCGAATACGACACGGAGGAACGCAACGAGCGGCGGATCAGGCTGGGTAGCGCGGCGGCGGCAGCGGCCGAGGCGGAGGAGCGAGAGAACGCAGAGAAGATCACCCATCGGGTCCCCGAAGACCTCATCGGCATCGGGGTCCGCATCGAAGACGACATCCTCGTCACACAGGACGGTCACGAGAACATGACCACGGCGGTCCCGCGCGAGATCGACGAAGTCGAGGCCATGTGCGCAGAGCGCTCGACGCTGCCGTCCTCCTGACCCTGCCTAGATCGACGCCGGCACCGCGTAGAGGGCGATGGCCAGGAAGTGAAACACACTGGCCAGCACCACGAAAACATGGAACAGCTCGTGATAGGAGAAGCTGCGAGGCAGCAGCTTGGGGCGTTTCGTCATGAAGATCACCGTTCCCACCGTGTAGAACAGGCCGCCGATCGCGATGTGGACGATCGCCCCCGGCCCGAGCGACTTCCAGATCTGAGGCGCCCAGAGGATGACGGTCCAACCCATGACCAGCTGGAGTGTCACCGAGAGCCCCGTGGAGACGTTGGGCAGGACGAACTTGAGCGAGATCCCCACGATGGCTATCGCCCAGACGAGGCCGAGACACCACCACATGGCCACCCCGTCGAGCCCGCCGATGGCGATCGGCGTCATCGTGCCCGCCACCAAGAGGTAGATCATGGAGTGGTCGACCCGTTGCAGCCGACGCTTCCAGTCGACTCCCCAGGGCACCGAGTGGTACAACGAAGACACGGTGTACATGACGAGGAGAGCGAAGCCGAACACCAGGGAGCCGATGAGTGCGGCCGTGTT
>JBAPYG010000457.1:0-2385 GCA_049284615.1 Acidimicrobiia bacterium | reverse complement strand
GGACTCCGACCACGTAGAGTGACATATTCTGTGGGGCAAACGTCAGGGGCCTCCCAGATTGACAGCTCGGCTGTCAAATGGTTGACCACGGAGAGTGACACAGAGATGAATCAGGCCAGGCCGTCCGGCCAACCTGGGAGTAGGTGGGGGATCCCCAACTTCCGCGACCGCAAGGACCGCGGAGCCAACCTCGTCGAGTTCGCCATGCTGGCGCCGTTCTTGATCCTCCTCTTGTTGGGGATCATCGAATTCGGCTACTTCATCGGTGAGTGGAACACCGTCAAACACGGTGCCCACGAGGCCGCCCGTCTCGCCGCCGTCAACGACTCCTCACTCGTCACCAACACGTGTGACTCCATGGATCTCCACAGCGGTGGGACCGTCATAACCCTCGAGTTCACCGACGGGTCGAGCCAATCGATCGGCGACCAAGGGAACGTCGTGGTCACCGCTTCTAACATCGATTCGTTGTCGGGTCTCGGGCTCATCGAAGTCTTTCTCCCCAGCTCCATCAAGGCCGACGCCGACTTCAGGTTGGAGCAGAAGTCGACCAATTGGGGCACGACCACATCCATCTGCCCATGACAACCGCGCGGCAAACACACGACAAGGGCGCCAGTGCCATCCTCATCGCCTTCTCGATGGTGGTCATCATGGGGATCGCCGCCGTCGCCATCGACTACGGACTGGGAACCAACGAACGCCGACTCGACCAGACCGGCGCCGACACGGCCGTGATGGCCGGAGCCGTCGAATTCGTCACCGGGGGAACGACCCAGCAGGTGGTGGATGAGGTCCTCGCCTATGTGAACAGCAACATCCGAACCGTGGCCGCCGCCGACTGGCAGACCTGTCAAGACCCCGACCACCTCATCACCACCGCCACAGCTCTGAACCTCGACGTCAACCCGGGTTTGGCAGGGGCGCAGGGAACCGAGTGCATCTCCTTCAACACGTTCAAGAGGATCCGGGTTCGCGTTCCAGACCAGGACATCGACACGACTTTCGGGAAGGTCATCGGGTTCAACAACCTGACGACCAAGGCGGCCGCCGAGTCGTTGGGATTCCAATTCCCCAGTCTGGGCTCGCCGCCCCCCTTCGCCCTGCTCAACGGGTTCGGCGGTGGCGATGTGGTGTGCCTGCGCACCAGCTCTTCGGGTGAGCCTCCCCTGAAGATGAAGGGGAACGGAATCGGCGTGCCGGCTTCTCGTGGAACCGACCTGATCCTCGATGCCGACCCTTGCGACAACGCGGTCTACCCGGCCGACTCCGAGAACTTCGGGCTCCTCGACCCCCAGGCCTACTTCAAGGCCGACGGCACGATCGACTGCAAGAACAATGCCAACGACTACTTCCTCGCCGCCGGGATCGACCACCCGATCGGGAGCTATCTGGGAAAGTACGGCGACCCTTGGGACATCGGCGACCCCGAGCTCCAGGACGGCGTCGGTTGTGGTCTGCTCCCGCCGATACCTGTGTCCGGGCCGGACACCATGCCTGTGAAGACCGGGCTCACCGCCGGCGAACTGCGCTGCGGGATGCTCAACCGCAGTGGTGGCTGCTCCAGCAGCGTTCCCGGGCCGGCCGGCTCCGGGCTGAGCACCACGGCGCGACTGAAGCAGGGCTCATACGCTTCGAGTGGTGTCAGCTTCCTCGGCGAGCAGATGGACAACCAGGCTCTCTGGAACTTCTTCACGAGAAACTCCGGCGGCCAAGTCGCTTTTGGGGCGGCTCCGGCGTCGTGTGACACCTTCGCCACTGCCATCAACAACTCGTTCCCGGGTGGTTGGGACTACTACGACAAGGAAGAAGCACTGGTGAGGTGCTTGAGCGACTGGAACGAGATGTCACATGGCCCAATCTTCCGGCCCGACATCATCGAGAGCTCTCGCTTCTCGTTCATCCCGTTGCTCGCCGAGTACACGTTCAATGGCGGGGTGCCAGCTCCGAATGGCCCCAGCTCCTGCCCCTCGTCGGGTGGCAGCTGCGTGCACATCAACGACTTCGCCCCGGTGTGGATCCATACTCTCTACACCAAGTCGCCAGACGCTTCGTGCACCGACACCGACGGCACTTGGGGTCTGCACCACTCGGGGCAGGCGAACAGCTGTGGGAAGTCCAACGGCAACCTGGACCGACTCAACGCCATCGTCATCGACTGCGGCATGCTCCCGGTGCCCCTCTGTGTGTCTCGCGGGGGGGCGACACCAGGCGGCACGCCCGAGGCGACCCTGGAATTGACCAAGTAGCGACTGGCCGGCCTTTCCAACAAGAACTCAACCCAGCGGCCCAAACAGCCGATAAACGCAGTCCAGTCCGCCGGTAGACGTCACCACGGAGTGTGTTAGCTTGTCACCGGTTGTGGCTGGGGTTTGTGGGGAGCAT
>JBAPYG010000456.1:0-3418 GCA_049284615.1 Acidimicrobiia bacterium | reverse complement strand
TGACCAGGACTCTGAATACGTCGAGAAGCCTGATCTCAACCACGTTTGGTGGTCGAGTCCCCTTTGCTCTCACGGCTCGAATGGATTGCCGAGAGCCCCCTCTGGCCCGGGCGTTGCGTTCCATCTCGTCTTCGTTCGGTCGACTGGGCCCCAGCCCTCCGACATCCGGGACTATACGCAAGGAGGCGCCAGCACCGGAAGGGCCGATCCCGATCCCATTCACACCGAGACACCGGCGGGTGCGCCCGGTGTCGACGAGTTCGAGGTCAAGCGGGTACGTGAACGTTCAGACGACCACCGAGCCCACCTCCCCCAACGCCGACGAGTGGTCAAGCATGGCCCAGCTACGTCATTCGACTGCCTGCTACAGTATTGACTATATTCATTGCAGTGGAAAGGGAAGCTCTTTTCTGGTGCGTTCGTCGGAAGGTGAAACCCGATAGATGACTTCAGGGCCGTGACATCGATTCTCGGGACGTCCGAGGTTCGACGGTTCAGAAGGAGGAGAAACGATGACTGCAACGGTTGCTGAAGGTCTAGTGGAGTACCTGGGGCAGCGAGGAGTCGAGCACATCTTTGGTCTTTGCGGCCACACCAACATCGCCGTGCTCTCCGCTCTCGAGCACAGCCCCATCGACTTCGTGAATGTCCGGCACGAGCAGGTGGCGACTCACGCGGCCGACGGATACGCCCGTGTGACCGGTAGGGCCTCCGTCGTGCTGAGCCACTTGAGTCCCGGTCTGACCAACGCCGCCACGGGAGTGGCAAATGCCGCACTCGACTGTATCCCGATGGTGGTGATCGCAGGTGATGTTCCCTCGTTCTACTTTGGGAAGCATCCCCACCAGGAGGTGAACCTCCACTCGGACGGTGCTCAATGGGAGATCTACCGCCCGTTCGTGAAGAGGGCGTGGCGGGTCGACACCCCCGAGTTGATGCCGGAGGTGATGGAGAGGGCCTTCGCCGTTGCTGAGTCCGGGCAACCGGGCCCAGTCCTGGTCGACGTTCCCATGGACGTCTTCTCCGCTCCGATCGACATGGACAGGTTCGAGCGTCTCTACGCCAACGATCGGTCGATTCGCAAGCCCTCCCTGAGTCGCGAGACCGCTATCGAGATAGTGACGACACTGGCTGAGGCAGAGAGGCCGGTGTTGTACGTGGGCGGCGGGATCCTTCTCTCCAGGGCCTCCGCTGAGCTCGAGGCGTTCGTCGATCACATGGGCATACCGGTTGCCCACAGCCTGATGGGAAAAGGCGCTTTGAACGACGATCACCCACTGGTTCTTGGTATGACCGGCTTCTGGGGCACATCTCTGGTGAATGAGACATGTCTCGAGTCCGACGTCATCCTCGCAATAGGCACGCGCTTCAAAGAGGCCGACAGCAGCTCGTGGTATCGCGGGTACACCTTCGACATACCTCCAACCCGGCTCATGCACATCGACATCGAGCCGACCGAGATTGGGCGGAACTTCCCCACCGAAGTCGGCGCCGTGGCCGATGCCCGGGCCGCCTTGCACCTCCTCAACGAGGTGGCCCGGGACCTCTTCCCCGATGGCTTCGACTCATCGCGGATGCGCGAGAAGATCGCGCTGGCGAGAGAAGCTTTCCAGAACTCAAACCAGGCCATGGCCACCAGTGACGCCTGGCCGATGATGCCTGAGCGAATACTCGCCGATTGCCGCAGGGCGTTACGAGATGACTCCTACCTCGTCACCGATGTCGGATGGAACAAGAACGGTGTCGGCCAGCAATACCCGATCCGAACCCCCGGGACCTTCCTGACGCCCGGGGGATTCGCCACCATGGGCTTCGGGCCTTCGGCGGCCATCGGAGCCAAGCTTGCCGCCCCTGATCGGAGCGTGGTGTGCCTCGTTGGCGACGGTGGGTTCGGACAGAACCCGGCGATGCTGGCCACCGCCGTCGAGCACGACCTGGACATCGTCTGGGTCGTCATGAACAACAACGCATTCGGCACGATCGCCGGGCTCCAGAAGGCGCATTTCGACACCGTCTACGGGACGACATTCCCTGGAAAGGTCGGTGAGGCATTGCCCGACTACGCCGCCGTGGCGAGGGCGTACGGGGCCGAGGGACTCACCGTCGATACAGCAGACCAGTTCCTTCCGATGCTGAGCAAGGCGTTGAGCACCGGTCGCCCGGTTGTCATCGATGTGCCGATGAAGAACAACCCGACGCCCACGACCGGTCATTGGAACATCCTGGACATCTACTCGCCGGGCGAAGACGTCTCACACGCGCCGACGGACTGAAGGAGACGACTCATGGCTCGAGAGATCACCGCACAGGAACAGAACGTCGTCGACGAGCTCGTGGCCCGGGCACGCGCGGCGATGGCCGAAGTCGCAGACTACGACCAGCAAACGGTAGACCGCCTGGCCCAGGCCATTGGCTGGGGATTGGGAAACGAGTCGACCTTCACTCGTCTCGCCCAGATGGGTGTCGACGAGAGCGGAGTGGGAGACAGAGAAGGACGCCCGAACAAGCGGTTCAAGATCCACGGCATCCTCCGCGACGTCCTACGACAGCCGAGCGTGGGCGTGATCGAGGAGCTTCCGGACCGCGGGATCGTGAAGTACGCCAAGCCCGCCGGTGTGATCGCCTCGATCGTGCCGATGACGAATCCGGTGCTCACTCCCCCCGGAACGGCCTTGAACGCGGTCAAAGCCAAAGACGCAGTCATCTTCTCGCCACATCCCCGAACCAAGAAGACCACCAACGAGGTCGTGCAGATCATGAGGGAGGTGCTCGCACACGAGGGAGCGCCGGCGGACCTTCTCCAATGTGTCGCCGAACCGACCATCCCGGTGGCACAGGCACTGATGGCCTCTTGCGACGTCACCTTGGCGACGGGCGGTCCGGCCATGGTCAAGGCTGCCTACAGCTCGGGTAAACCTGCGTTCGGTGTTGGTGCCGGCAACTCGACCATCGTCATAGACGAGACCGCCGACGTCGAGGAAGCCGCTCGAAACACCCGTGTCTCGAAGACCTCCGACTTCGGTTCGGGCTGTTCCGCCGACGGCAACGTCGTCGCTGCTGCATCGATCTACGACGAACTCGTCGAGCGTCTGCAGGCTGAGGGTGGATACCTCGCGAGCGACGAGGAGAAGCAACTGCTGGAGAGGGCGATGTGGAACGCGGACGGGTCTCGGACCATCGAGACGGTCGCACAGCCGGCTCCGAAGCTGGCTGCAATGGCGGGATTCGCCATCCCCGATGACCGCACGTTCATCATGGTCGAGCAGGAGGAGATCGGAAAGGCTCACAGATTCTCTGGTGAGAAGCTGACCACCCTCCTGTCGCTCTTCAAATGCGAGACGTTCGACCAAGCGCTCGAAATGGTCGCCCAGATCTACCAGGTGGGTGGGGCGGGTCACTCGTGCGGCATCTACTCCTA
>JBAPYG010000455.1:0-5891 GCA_049284615.1 Acidimicrobiia bacterium | reverse complement strand
GAGCTAACCCGATGTCGTTACGGCGGCTTCGGGTCATAGTCAACGATGCCCTCAGAATCTCACTCACCCATCGTGGATGGGAGGTCATCATGGACAGCAGAAACACCGTATTCGGCACGATCGGCGGTCTCTTCGCTGTACTCGCGTTGGCAGTGCTTGCCGGAGGTGTCTGGCTCGCCGTGCTCTTCGGGACCCATCTCCCACTCCCGGGTGTCCGATTTCGGGGCCTCCACCATCAACCTATGTCGTCGCCGGAGGCGCCGAGGTGCCATCGCCTCCCAGCACCCAGGAGTTCTGGCTGGAGACGTCCGAGGGGACCGAGTTCTACCTCGACTTCGATGCGGGGCTACTAGGACGACCGATGGCACGTCGCCCCGCCATCGAAGGTATTGGCGCCTACGGCGGTGGCAGCCGACCACTCCCCTCGGCGAGGTCCCACCTCGACCATCGACACGGGCCGAACCGAAGGGAACGGGCCCGAAGACGCCGCGGTCTCCACGGAGGGGCCACCGGAGCCGACCTCTGTGGACGGCTCCGGTGGAGACTCCGGTGTCGCTACGACTCGACGATCACTTTCGCTCTCATCCAAGGATGAGGCGTGCAGAAGTATTCGAATTCGCCGGGATCGTCGAAAGTGAAGGACCGGTGTCGCCCTCGTTGAGAAAACCGGAGTCGATGTGCCGTCCGCCGCGGTCACGGTGTGGATCATCCCCGGGTCGTCGTTGCTCCACTTGACTGTCGTCCCTACCGGAATGGTCAGAACATTGACCGAGTAGTCGGCGGGAGACTCCGAGTCGGCAAACTCGTCGGCAGCACCGATGTCCTGGGTGGTCCAGGCATTGGCCACGATCGAGACCTGCTCACCGGAGCGTGCCTCGCCGTCGTCCCCCCCACCGACGTCCTACGGCCGCCACTCATCGGGGCGATCGCTCTCATCATCGCCTCGTCGAAGGCTCTGTACTGGTACGGAACGGTGGTCGGCGAGGCCAACAGGGCCGAACGCGCCCACACCTCTTCTGATCAGGAATCGAGAAGCGCTGTCTTCCAAGCAGCCTGTACCGTCGTGAGACAAGCGAACCATTCGCAACAATCGAAGGACGGCACGGCCGTCCAGAACGGCAACCACGGAGGGTCCTTACACATGTTCACCAAGAAGGGTGATGAGGCGGTCCTGGCGAAGATCGCCGATGCTCCCGAGCCTTATCGGGAAATCGGACAACGTCTGCACGAGATCATTCGGAAGAGCGCACCATCATTGGAACCAATCGTGCGCTGGGGGCTCCCGTTCTATGTCAGAGATGGCCAGGACGTCTGTTACATCAAGACCGACAAGGACTTCATCGCCTTCGGATTCGGCGAAGTCGCCAACCCAACCGTCGAAGAGGGTGCTCACATGCACCCGGTGGCGTGGACGATCACCTCGCTCGACGACGCGACCGAAGCAAGGATCGGCGACCTGGTCAAAAAGGCAGCGGCCTGAGGAAGACCTGGGCGTAGCCCTTCTCCTCTGGTCGCCTTATCGCTGTGGCACTACCTGCCTGAGGGCATCGTGGAACCTACAGATATCCCATTTCCTGGGCCTTGGCGTACGCCTCGATGCGGTTGCGGGCCCCGAGCTTGACGATGGCAGATGACAGGTAGTTGCGCACGGTTCCTTCGGCGAGGTGGAGCCTTCGGGCGATCTCCACGTTGGGATGTCCTTCGCCGACCTCTCGCAGGACTTCTCGCTCCCGGTCGGTGAGGGGGTCGCTGCCGGTCCACGCGGATACTGCGAGCTCCGGGGCGATCACACGATTGCCGGCCGCCACGCGCCGGAGAGTGTCGGCCAGATCCTCGATGGGTGAGTCTTTGAGGACATATCCAGACACCCCGGCGTCTAGAGCCCGCCGCAGATAGCCGCTGCGGGCGAAGGTGGTCACGATCACCACGCGGACCGTTGGATCGTCCTTGAGACGAGAGGCCAGCTCCAGTCCGGTCATTCCCGGCATTTCGATATCGGTGAGAAGGACGTCCGGCCGATGCTCCTTGACAGCTGCCAAACCTTGCTCCCCATCTTCGGCTACGGCGACGACCTCGATGTCCGGCTCGAGGTCGAGGAGTCCCGCAAAGGCTCCTCGCACCATTGCCTGGTCTTCGGCGAGGACTACCCGGATCATGAAGAGCTTCCACCGAATGGCATGTCGATCCGAAGCTCCGTCCCGCCGGTCACGCCGGGCCCGAACGTGAGGGTTCCACCTGCGGCGATCACACGTTCGCGCATGCCCTGAATGCCCGAACCGGTCCCCCTGGTGGGGCCAACCCCATCGTCGGTCACCGTCAGTGAGACTCCCCCGTCCTGGCTGTCGATCCGCGCCTCCACGCTGGCGGCGCCGGCATGGCGTAAGACATTCGTGACCGCTTCGCGAAGTCCCAACGCCAAGACGTTCTCGACCGAAGGCGCCAGATCGATCTCCAGGTCTCCGACCGTCTCCAACTCGGTGCCTCCGGCAGCAAGCGAGTCGCGGGCGACGGCGAGCTCGTCGAGCAGCGAGGCCTTATGCCATCCAGCAACGCTTTCCCTGATCGAAGAGAGCGCACCGCGAGCTATGCGTTCCATCTCATCGGCTTCCTCTGTGACGCGAGCCTGGTCCGACGGTGCCAGTCTTTGGACGAGTTGGCTTCGCACGATGATGGCAGTTAGGGCTTGACCTGCGATGTCGTGGACGTCGCGCGCTATCCGTTCCCGCTCGGCGATGGTGGCGAGATGGGCGACTCGGCGGTTCTCGGCCTGGAGCGCAACTGCACGATGCTCCCGTGACACATCATGGAAGACGGCGGATCCAATCACCCAGATCATGATCACCGGAATGAATATGAAGATCCGAAACGGCCAGGGGATCGAACTCAGGAAGAAGCCGGCCAGAGTCAGGGCGGTGATCACCGCCAGTCTGAGGCGGAGCGTCTCTTGACTCGCTGACCTGGCAACGAGAGCGGCGGCGTAGATGGGCAGCGCCATGATCGCTGTCGAGTCGAGCGGGGCTGTCGCCAGCGCCAGCACCATCAGGACACTTGCTCCCCCGATGTCCCAGCCTCGAACTTCCGAGACGACAAAGGTCGGCAGAGCAACGGCAACGACTCCGACCGCGAGAGCCCAATCCTCAGGATCGGCATCGGGTGTGAAGATCGGTCCGATGAGGACGAATGCGAAGAAGACCAGGGGCGCCCAACGCGAGAAACCGGAACGCCTCGTGTCGAGGCGTTCCGAGTTCGCGAGGCTGACCGTCCTGTCGTTCACACTTCCGCGGAACGGTACGCCAACGCTGCTGCGATCGCTCCGACGATCGTCGTGCCCACGAGATAGGCGACGTGACCCCAGACTGGTCCATCTCCGACCTGCGCCAGCGCCAGTTGTGCCAGGTGATAGGGCGGCAGAAACACCGCGATTTCTCCGAGCCACGTCGGGAGCATCTCGAGCGGGAACCAGAGGCCCGACAGGATGACCGAGGGGATGAGCAGGGCGTTGAGCACCGAGATGGCGGCGTTGGGACTGAACCTCGCGCCAACGGCCAGGGAGAACAGGCTGAATGGCAAGGCTCCGACCACCAGCACGCCGATGACACGAAGGACGTTGAGCACGTCCAGAGGTCCAGCGCTGAGACGGGCAACCAGGGCTATCCCTCCCATAGTGACGAGGGCATACGGCAGTGCTGCCGTGACTCTGGCTGACAGCGTCACGCCAAGCGGTGTCCCGTCCGCTCTCTGTACGCGGAGCCAGCCTCGCTCTCTGGCATCGGCGAGGCCGATACCCGGGTTGATCAGAACCACGGACAGCACGCCGAACGCCCCGTACGTGGCCAACGACTCAACGCCGAGACCACTTCCCTCGTCGCCGAACATCGTTGCGAACAGTGCAAAGAATGCCACTGGCATGAGCACCGAGAAGAAGAGAGCGGTTGGCTCCCTCACTATTCCCAGGAGCTCGTCTCGTACCTCTGTGCGAAAGATCCTCGTGTTCATGCTGCTACCTCCTCATGGTGGGTCATCGAGACGAGCACCTCTTCGAGGCTCGCCGTCGCCACGGTCAAGTCGTTGGCCTCGGGGTCGAGGTCGAGCAGCGTCCTGACGACCTGCTCACTGTTTGTCGCTGCGATAACGGTGCGCCCGTCACGAAGCTCCACCATCTCCACCGAGTCGAGCGCCCTGATCACACTCACCGGCACACTCGTCCGGATCTCGATTCGACGGTCAGGGAGTGTCCGGCGCAGCTCGTCTGGCGTCCCTTCCGCGACCACTCGTCCGCGGTCGACCACGACGACCCGATCGGCGACGGCGGCCGCCTCGTCCACGAGATGCGTCGTGATCAGCACCCCGGCTCCGTCGTCGAGACGTCGCCGAACCGTGTTCCAGAACCGACGTCGTGCTTCCACATCGAGCCCTTCGGTGGGCTCGTCCAGTACCAGCAGAACCGGATCCGCGACTAGCCCCATCGCAAGCTGAAGCCGCTGCTGCTGTCCGCCGGAGAGCTTGGCCGCCCGACGCTTCTCCAAGCCGGCCAGGCCCATCTCAGCGATGGCTCTGCTGGCTGCTTCCGGGGGACAACCCCGTCGGGCGGCTGCACCGTCCACGATCTCGCCGACGGTGAGCGACCGCGGAAAGCCGACAGCCTGTTGGACGACACCGAGCCTGCGCCGGGTCTCGGCGCTGCGAGGGTCACCACCTGCCACCTCGATGAGGTCGGCGTCGCCTTCGATCAGCCCGATCACATTACGAACGAGGGTCGTCTTACCGGCCCCATTCGGGCCGAGCAGTGCGACACATTCCCCCGACCTGACACTCAGATCGACTCCGGCCAGCGCCGTGTGGTCACCGTATCGGTGAACGAGACCTCGCACTTCGAGCACATGTTCCATCTACTACCTCCTTTCACACCGATCATGCGGAACGACCGGTGCGACGAGTAGTGAGATCGATCACGAACTCGATGTGACAGATGTCAGCCTGATCGAGCCAGACCCTCCGGCCCCGACCCAGGGCCAAATGCATACGAGGTCGGAAAGCGCGTGTCGACTGGCAGCCATCCAAAGTGCGCGAAACTGTCGACATCGTGAAGAAGATCGGATTTCTCTCCTTCGGTCACTGGTCACTCGCACCTCACTCCGGGGTTCGGACAGCCTCGGACGCACTCCTCCAGTCGATCGAGCTGGCGGTCGCCGCTGAAGAGCTCGGTATCGACGGCGCCTACTTCCGGGTTCATCACTTCGCCCAACAGCTCGGATCGCCGTTCCCGCTGCTCTCGGCAATCGGAGCCCGCACCAGCCAGATCGAGATCGGCACAGCAGTCATCGACATGCGATACGAGAATCCGCTCTACATGGTCGAAGACGCCGGAGCGGCCGACCTCATCGCCGGCGGTCGGCTTCAACTGGGGATCAGCCGCGGGTCACCCGAGCAGGTCATCGACGGTTTCCGCCACTTCGGATATGTCCCAGATGCAGGTGAGTCGGACGCCGACATGGCCAGGAGACATACCGAGGTGTTCCTCGAGATGCTGGAAGGACGAGGATTTGCTCAGCCGAACCCAAGGCCGATGTTTCCCAACCCACCGGGGCTGCTCCGAGTCGAGCCACATTCGGAGGGCTTGCGCGACCGCATCTGGTGGGGATCAGGCTCGAACGACACCTCGGTCTGGGCCGCCCAGAAGGGGATGAACATGCAGACCTCGACCCTGAAGTTCGACGAAAGTGGCGAGCCACTACACATCCAACAGCGCAGACAGATCGAGATCTACAGGGAAGCCTGGAACGAAGCCGGCCACGCACGTGAGCCACGGGTGTCGGTCAGCAGGAGCATCTTCGCCCTGGTCGACGACCGTGACCGCGCTTACTTCGGAGTCGGAAGGCCCGACAGTGACC